>JAPYQX010000466.1 GCA_029937135.1 Nitrospinota bacterium | reverse complement strand
GCCATCGACCGGGCGAAAGCGTATGTGGACGCCGGGGCGGATATGATTTTCCCCGAAGCGATGCTTGATTTAAAGGAATTCGAGACCTTTCGTGAGGCAATCAAGGTGCCGCTGCTGGCGAATATGACGGAATTCGGAAAATCCGAGTTGTTTACGTACGAGCAATTCGAGGAGATTGGATACAACCTGATTATCTACCCGGCCACGACATGGCGTTTGGCGATGAAAGCGGTCGAGGACGGGCTCAAGAGCATCAAGAATGAAGGCACCCAGGTTCATCTGTTGAGCCAGATGCAAGACCGGAAGCGTCTCTATGAAATTCTTCGTTATGAAGATTACGGCCGGTTCGACGAGAGCATCTATAATTTCAAACTGAAGTAGGTCCGTTTATTCTATCGTGCGTTCTTCGCGCATCTGAATCCGATGTCGTCGTCCCAGAAATCGGGGACAACTCGTTGCCGGTCGGCGGCGTCCAAATCCCACGGGTCGTCCGTGTACCACGACCCGCCGCGAATAACGCGCATTTTTCCTTTTTTTCGGTCCTTTGGGATTTTTGTCCGGTCCTTTTTTGTAATAATCCTCCTGGTACCAGTCGGCCACCCACTCCATGACATTACCCATCATGTCCACAACGCCATAGGGGCTCGTGTGGTTGAGTGTTTTTCGGTCAACGGGGTGGGGGTCTGATCGCCACTGTTTTTGGCCCAGACCAGACGGGAGGGGTCCCAGCGGTTGCCCCAGGGATATTTGTTTCCCTTGGCTCCGCGCGCGGCTTTTTCCCACTCGGCCTCGGTGGGAAGGCGCTTGCCGCGTGAGCGGCAAAATTTCATAGCCTGAAACCAGGAGATTCCGACGGTGGGGTGCCGGCCTTTGGAAAAAGGCGGCTTGTATTCCTGGGTTTTCGGTCCCGAGTATTTATTGTTTGATACCGGGTATTTATCGATACGGTAGGCGTCCAGATATACGCGCCTTTGGGGATATTCGTTGTCGTTTCCTTCGTTTGAGCCCATGAGGAACCATCCGGCGGGGACGAAGACCATCGATTCGCCGGGGGCGCTCGTCGAGGCCCGTGGGGGCTTCGTGGCCGCGCCGGTCTGGAGGATAAGCATCAGGAAAGTCGCAAGAAAAAAGAGAGTTGTTCTCATCTGGCCCGCCAAGACAATGGATATTTGCTGTTAGGTATAATGATCCAGACCCCTGAAATATTTCATGCCGCCTGTTAGGGGCTCCCCAAGGGTATTCAAGGCGGCGCCCGAAATCAAATTTGGGTGGAGGCGGGTTTTTCCCCGCCGGTTTTTCCACGAAGAAGAGGCCAGTGATATTGGTTGGAATTTCGATGTCCTCCGCTGTGTTGATATGATGGAATGGTTGTCTGGAGAGATGGAAAATCATCCCGAGGAAGATTCGAGGAAGATTCGAGGAAGGAGGGTGGAATCTTGGAGTGGTTGGCCCGCGTTTCCCGGATGATGACCCTCTCTTTCATATTCGCGGGCGCTGCCGTTTTTCTTATTTCCAGCGGGGGGAATGCCCAGGGGATCCAGCCGGAAACTCGAAAACTTTCCGGGGAAATCAAAGGCAAGGACGGCGCAATCATGGTCCTTATCCCCGCGGGGCAGTTCCTCATGGGGGACGATCAGGGGGACGAGGACCAAAAGCCCCGCCGGCGCATTTTTCTCGACGCCTACTATATCGATAAATATCCGGTGACCAACGCCAGATTCGGGGAGCCGGAGGAGAACTACGGAGCGAGGTTCACGGGAAAAAAGAGCCCCGTTACGGGGGTGTCCTGGTTCCTGGCGCGCGACTATTGCCGCTCGTTCGGCAAGCGCCTTCCCACCGAGGCCG
>JAPYQX010000094.1:4937-9481 GCA_029937135.1 Nitrospinota bacterium | reverse complement strand
GAAAAAGCCGGGGCGGAGATCCTGGGCGCGGAGAACGTCCTTCCCGCGCCGCTCAGCCTGGGTTCCGAGGATTTCGCCTACATGGCGCAGCAGCGTCCGGCGGCCATGTTCCGGCTGGGTATCCGCAACGAGGAGCGGAGAATCGTTCATGGCCTCCACAATAACCATTTCGATGTGGATGAAGATGTCCTTCCCAAGGGGGTGTCGATTTTCGTTCAGGCGGTCCGGGAGTTCCTCGCCGATCCTGATCAGTTCACGGGTTGATCGCCGCGCTCGCGGGTGGGATCAGGATGAACCCGGACGGCGCCGGGGAGTGGCGCGAGCGGATCGACTGGGCGCTGGCCTATCCGTTCGATGTTCCCGGTTCATCCTTCGTCTTTGACGGCGTCGGTGACATATTGCTGGACGCTTACTTGAGTGAGCATCGCCTCTCGATATCAGAGTTAATCTCCGGGCGCACACCAGTACTGGCCGTCGGTTCAAACGCCTCTCCCTCTCAACTCAGTACGAAACGTGAACGCTTCGGCCTTGCCGGGGAGGTCCCTGTTTTGAAGGCAACGCTTTCCGGCTTCGATGTGGTTTACACGGCCCGCATCACCTCATACGGCTCGGTTCCGGCGACCCTTTGCCCTTCACCGGGTACGGTGGTGGATATATTCGTGACGTTTCTGGACAGCCATCAACTCGAACGGATGGATTTGTCGGAGGATGCGCATCGAAAAAACGGGAACTACCGGCGCGAGCGATTCACCGGGAGCGGTCTTGAGATGGGAGGGGAGATTGATCCCGAAGAGGTGTGGGTCTACAGGTCCAACCGCGGCTGCCTGCTCGCCGGGGGCGGATGCGTTGCTCTTTCCGCTATCGACACCCGGGGGCGGCGGTTTCCCGCGATGAGTCAGGCCGAGGTGCAGGAGCGATTGCGCGGCCTGCTCGATGGGGAAAAGACGCTCGATGATTTCATCCGGGAAAATATCGAGGACAAGACGATTCGCGATTCGAGAAACGAGCGGCTGAGGAAATGGGCCGGGGAGGGGCCGGTTGTCGAGGGTGGTTAGGTTGCCGGTGCGCAGCGGCCGGGGGGAGACGAGGCCATGGTGATCGATACGGCGGTGATGTACGCCCTCGGGGCGGCGTTCGCGTACGCCTGCGCCGACATGACGGCCCGCTACGGGCTCCAGCACACCACACCCTTCATCGGATCGACAATCGGGCGCGTCTGCTCGGTTCTGTTTCTGGGCGCCATCGTCCTGATCTCGGGGGCCGCCTTCCCGCCTCCGGGCGCCCATTACCTTTGGGTGCTTCTGGGCGGGGTGTTCAATCCCGGCTTGTTCGCCGTTTGTTTTATGTTCGGGATATCGAGGATTGGCGTCTCCCGGGCCGCTCCCATCAAGGGGATGTCGCCCCTCATCGCTTCTTTTCTGGCCATCGTATTTCTTGGCGAGCGGCCCGGCCCGGTTCAATTAGGGGGCGTTATCCTGGTCGTCTCGGGAATCTGTCTGATCTCATCGGGAAAGACCGAGGGCCGGTGGCGGCGCATCCATATTCTCTGGCCCATCGCCGCGGCCGGATTCGCCGGAACGGGCGCGATATTCTGGCGAATGGGGATACCCGCGTTTCCCCACCCCATCGCGGGAGCGTTTGTCGGCATGATTGCGGCGCTAATGACGGTGGCTATTTATACCGTCCTGTTTAGGCGCGATCAGTTAATAGATGATGTCAGGACCGCCTGGAGGCCGTTCATGCTGAGCGGGATCGCGGGAGCCATGGGGAATTTCTTCTACGCGAGCGCCCTTAAAGAAGGGGAGGTGTTCCGGATGGTTTCGCTCATTCAGACCTCCCCGCTCATTACGGTCCTGTTTGCCTTTATATTGCTCCGGGAGGTGGAGCGTATTACCTGGCGGGTTCCCGCCGGCGCGGCCCTCACCGTTTCAGGAGCCGTTCTGGTCAACCTCCGTCTTTGAGGGCGGCTGAAGTCCGCCTGTGAGGGGTGGGTCAAGGAGGTGGCTCCGAGGTGGACGGCCCCGCTAAAAAGCGGTATAGGAACGGGGTTTCCGGGGCTTTGGGCCTTGAAGCTTTTAGGCCTTGAGGCTTTGAGTTTAGGATTTGGGTCTTCGGCCCCTGGCACAAGCGAAGCATGAACTAATGTTCGACCCCATCGTCCAGCCTGGCCCAGGACACCGGCCTTTCAAGCCGGCAACGCGGGTTCAAATCCCGCTGGGGTCACCATTAGTTTCCCCGGTCCTGGTATTCCGAAGCGGCCCGCCCGGAAAATCCCCCCGGATCGGGCGTTCAATTCGCGCGCCGCGCTCAAGTCACCGCCGATTCTTCCGCGAAAATTTAAGAATTGATTATTGGATTTTCGGGGAAATTCCGTCTTCCGTGGTGGCGGCCTGGGACTTGACCATGGTGGTCCAGGGTTTGGCGCTGGTGGCTTTGGCGAAATTTTCAAAAATTCCCGGCCGGAGAGAGGGGGCCTTGGCTTCGAGCGTGATCAGGGGCCTGGACGCCCGGGCCGGTTCCGCCTCGGCGGGGTAGTTATAAAGAGTGGTCAGACAGCGATCGGCCCCCGCCTTAGGCTCCGCTGTTGCTGATGCGGCGAAAAGGGCCGAAAGCGCGCCGGCGATAATTAATAGCGTTCCCGTTTTTTCACAAGTCATCTCCCGAGCGGTATCGCCGCTCAAACTGAAATCTGATTTTAAAGTGCCAATCGGCGGATTGCGCCGCGCGGGCCCAAGAATATTATTGACGTGGCGGAGCCTACCAATTAGACTGCCCGAAAATAATATAAAATCCGATTGAAATTTTTTAAAGTAATTGATTGGGTGCATTTTCCGATCCCGATGAAAGTGAACGTCCTGTGCGATTATTTACGTTCGCACTGAAATTGACGGTTTTTTTAAAAAGAATCACTGATCGTCCCCGGGGGAGTCATGGAGAATAAAGCAACCTTCCTTGAAATGAGGAAAATCGACAAGTCCTTTCCCGGCGTCCATGCCCTGAAGGAAGTGGATTTTCTCCTGGCGGCGGGGCAGGTGCACATACTCCTCGGCGAGAACGGCGCCGGAAAATCCACGCTCATCAAAATCCTGGCTGGTATTTATCAATCCGACAGCGGCGAGATACTACTGGAGGGGAGCCCCACCGTTATCCCCGACGCGCGGTCAGGCCGTGACCTGGGCATCAGCGTCATTTATCAGGAACTCAACCTGGTCCCCGACCTCAGCGTAGCGAAGAATATTTTTCTGGGTCGGGAGCCGCTCCTCCCCGGGTTCCTGAAACTCCCCGGGCTTTTGACAAAAATTGATTGGGAGCATGTCGAGAGAGAATCGCGCGAGGTGATGAAACGGCTGGATGTCGATATCGATGTCCTTGCTCCGGTGGGAGCGCTGAGCGTCGCGGATCAGCAGATGGTCGAAATCGCGCGGGCGCTTGCCTTCGACTGCAAGATTCTCGTCATGGACGAGCCGACCTCATCGCTCAGCGGGCATGAGATTCATGAGCTTTTCAATGCCGTGAGCCGCCTCCGGGAGCAGGGGGTGGGAATTATCTACATCTCCCACCGCCTGGATGAAGTGCATCAAATCGGGGACAAGGTAACCGTACTCCGCGACGGAGATTTTATCGGTTCCTGGGATGTGAGCGAGGTCGATCTCGATTTTCTCATTACCCAGATGGTCGGCCGGGCACTGGACGATAAGTTTCCCTGGACGCCCCGCGAGCGGGGCGAGGTGGCGCTCAAGGTCGATGGCCTCACCCGCGAGGGTGTTTTCGAGGACATCAGCTTTGACCTTCACTACGGTGAAATCGTCGGCCTGTCGGGGCTCGTGGGCGCCGGGCGCACCGAGGTGGCCCGGGCCGTCATGGGCGCCGATGAGGTGGACGCGGGAACCGTCGAGGTGACCCGCGCGACCCGGGAAAAAGAGGAAGCCCGGCTCCTGCCGCACTACCCGGCCTGGAAGGCGCTTGTGGACATTTCATTGTTCGTTCTCGCTCTTCCAGTCTTCACGGTGTTCTTTCAGGGAATCTACGATCCGGTGACGCTCAACATGAACACCCCGCCGCCGCTGTTCAGCGCGACGTGGTTCTACGAGTGGATTATCGGAGGCCCGCTCTACAACATCCCGAACGGGCCGGCACCCTATATCGCCGCCGCGGCCATCACGCTTATTCGGCAGGCGGGGCTTTGGTTCATGACGCCCCAGTATTCCTGGCGGACCATGTGGCAGGACCTGGGAAACTGGTACGGATTCGCCCTGTTTTCCATGGTGATTGCCAGTATGTTCACGCAAAACTTCTCCACCGAATGGGTCATGGTGACCGGCGGGGTGGCGATGGTGGCGGTGCGCCTCTCGCTCATCCTCACCCACGAGCGCAGTTGGACCCCCACGCTGGCCATCCGCCAGGGCCTGGGCCTCCTCCCCGAGAATCGCAAGGTGCAGGGGCTCACCCAGGTGCTTTCGGTGGCTTTCAATACGACAAGCGCCAACCTCGGACGCCTCATCGACCGGTTTTTTCTCAATCTGGTGATGGAAAAGGGCCTGGTC
>JAPYQX010000094.1:0-4927 GCA_029937135.1 Nitrospinota bacterium | reverse complement strand
GAGCATATCGATCAGCTCAAGATCGCCACCCCCACGCAGGACACCCTGGTCCGCTTCCTTTCGGGCGGCAACCAGCAGAAAGTCGTTCTCGCCAAGTGGCTTTTCCGAAAGGCGGATGTCCTTGTTTTCGACGAGCCCACGCGCGGGATCGACGTGGGCGCCAAGTTCGAGGTCCACACCCAGATGCTCAATCTCGCCCGGGAGGGAGCCGCCGTCCTGATGATCTCGAGTGAGTTGCCCGAAATTCTGGGAATGAGCGACCGGGTCCTGGTGATGAGGGAGGGGCGCCTCACCGCGGACATTCCGCGCGATGAGGCGACGCAGGAAAACATCCTCCGCTACGCGATGGTGGCGGATGAAAACGCGGCGGGCGCTTCGCCCACCGGCGGCAACGGAGGAAGTCAATGAGCGCGGCTGAAGCGGCGAAGGGCGAGAAGGTTATTTTTGGGTATTCCGCCAAGGACATCCCGTGGGAGCGCGTAATTCTGATCGGCGCCTTCTCCGCGCTGATGATTTTCTACTCGGTCATGACGGAAAACTTTTTCACGCTTGAGAATTTCACCAACGTCGTCCGGCGCGACGCCTGGCTGTTTTTTCTGGCCTACGCCCAGACAATCGTGATCATCTCGGGCGGGTTCGATCTCTCCCAGGGCTCGATTATGAGTATCGTGAGCGTGATGGCCTGGAGCGCGATGCTCCACTTCGGCTTCGCCGGCGGTCTCGTCATCGGCCTCACCGTGGGGACGGTGTGCGGGCTGATCAACGGTTATTTCATCGGCGTGGTCAGGGTGTATCCCTTCATCGCCACCCTGGGGATGCTTTTCGTCGGAAGTGGAGTGGCTCAGCTCTGGACCGGCGGCCTCCAGATGGGAGGCTCCCGCGAGGGCGCGACGCTGCCCGCCCACGTCGAAAACGCTTATGTGGCGCTATCGCAGGGGGACCTTGGGCCCATCCCGTTTCCGATGGTATGGGTTCTCGTCGCCCTGGGGGCGACCTGGTATCTCCTCAAATACACGCGCTTTGGAACCTACGTCTACGCCCTCGGCGGCAGCGAGGAAACGGCCGTCGCGGCGGGCATCAATTTTTCGCGGATGAAAATCGGTATTTTTGCCCTGAGCGGGCTCTTTTGCGCGATCGCGGGGCTCCTCCTCTCGGCGAACGTGAGCGCGGCGGGCGAGCCCCGGCTCGGCGGCGGCGACCAGCTCCTCCAGTCGATTGGCGCCACCATCATCGGCGGAACCCATATTTTCGGCGGGCGCGGAGGGGTCCTGGGCACGACGCTGGGCGCGCTTCTCATTATCTTCCTGGTGAACGGGCTGAACATCATGAGCGTCGACACCTATCGCCAGCAAATTATCGTCGGGCTGGTCATTCTCGGCTCCATTTGGGTTAGCACCCTTCGCGAGCAGAAGAAATAAGGAGATTTTCCGAAATGGCGAATGCGGCCATGCAATACGAAAACAAACCCCTCGATGCCGTCCGCTCCTGGTTGTCGCTGGAGAAATACGGCCTCCTCGTGGCGTTTGTCTTGATGATGTCGGTCTTCTCCATTCTTCAGCTTTTGGGCTACGTGGACAATTTCATCGAGCTTCATAACCTGACGAATCAGATGCGCAATGCATCGCTCCTGTTTTTCATCGTCGCGGGACAAAGCATGGTGCTTCTCGTCTCGGGAATCGATTTGAGCCAGGGCTCCCTGCTCAGCCTTTCGAGTGTTGTGATGGCCCAGGGGATTCTCGACTTCGGCATCGCCGTGGGCGTCCTCATGGGGTTCGGCATCGCCGTCATGTTTGGATTCATCAACGGATTCCTGGTCGGGCGCGTGAAGATACAGCCCTTTATCGTCACCCTGAGCATGTTGTTCATCTGCGCGGGGATTGCCCTCGTCTTCACGGGCGGACGCACGATTCACCAGTTCACCGGCGAGCAGAAGGACATCCTTCAGGCAATCGGCCTGACCGACTTTTTTCACATCCCCGGGACCATGTTCATCGCCGTCGCCTTCTTTGTTGGCCTTCATCTGCTCCTGACGCGCACCGCCCTGGGGCGGGCGATTTACCTGACGGGCGGAAACGAAGAGGCCGCCCGCCTCTCGGGAATCGACACGGGCAAGGTGAAGATCATCTGCTACCTCATCAGCGGCATCACCGTGGCCTTTACCTCGTTTCTTTACCTGGCGCGCCTGCCCGCGACGAACGGGCTCGCCGGTTTTCAGCTTGAATTTCAGTCCCTCGCGGCCGCCGTCGTCGGAGGCACGACGTTCCACGGCGGCGAGGGCGGCGTCATCCAGGCGGTGCTGGGCACGCTTTTCATCGTATTTTTGCTGAACGGCCTGATATTGCTGGGGGTGGGCACCTTCGCCCGGGAAGTCGCCCTGGGTGTGATGCTCATCGCCGCCGTCACCATCAGCGCCCGCCGGCGGCGGGAATAATTTACCGGAGGAAATTTTCGATATCGGTTTTCCGAATAGAGGAGGGGAGTAATTTTCAGGAAATCTACTGTGTTCTGAATCGAAGCTGAATTGTGGAACCATTGGAGTCCATGTTTGTATGTTTTTCCTTTGAAAAGGAGAAAGCGATGAGAACGAAACTGTTTCGCTCACTGACACTTCTGGCGGTGATGGCGGCTTTCCTGTTCACGGCCACCTTCGCGGCGCCCAGGGCCGAGGCGGCCAAGGCAAAGAAGAACTACAGGATCGCTGTCGTCGTGCCCAACGGCGTTGACCCCTATTTTTTCTCGAAGTGGTTCGGCAGCGTCCGCGAAGCGAAAAGGCTGGGCGTCTCCGTCACCATGTTCGACGCGGGCGGCTATGAATTCCTGCCCAAGCAGGTGGCTCATGTCGAGGACATCATCGCCGCCAAGTACGACGGCATGATCATCTGCCCGATCAGCACCAAGGGCATGGTAAACGCCGTCGAAAAGGCGATTGCCGCGGGGATACCGGTCGTCGTGGACAACATCGACCTCGACAGCAACCGCGTGAAGAACCGCGTCATGAAGGACAGCTACCAACTCGGCCTGCTCATCGGCTCCGCGATGGCGGAGGCCATTCAGTACAAGGGCAAGGTCATCATGCTTCCCGGCCCGAGTGGCATCGAGATGGTCACCTCCATGGCCAAGGGTTTCGAGGACTATCTGAGCCACTATCCCGGAGTCAAGGTCGTGGCCAAGGAGTTCACGAAATCAAACGTGCAGGCGGCCTATCAGACCGCCGAGGATCTTTTGAAGAAGCATCCGGACGTTGCCGGCATCTATCCCTGGGCGACCCTTATCGCGCGCGGCACGACCGACGCCGTCAAGGCCTTCTCCAAGACCAACGGCTTCAAACCCGGCAAGATCAAGATCGTGACGCACAACATCGCCGTCGGCGTCGAGAAGGACATCCGGGACGGCTGGACGTATGGCGCGGTGTTGGCCGAGCAGATCGGCATGGCGGGTCTGGCCGTGAGTAACGTGGTGGACCTCATCGAGGGCCGCCAGCCTCCGGGAACGCCCTTTCGCGGCGGGACGCGTACCTTCATCAAGAATTTCATGGTGTACAAGAGCAGCCTCGACCAAATTGACCGGAGCGGAATGGAGGCTCCGAAAGAGTGGATGATCAAGCGGGCGAAGCGGGCGAAAAACATCGTCGGCGGAAAACGCCGCTAGAGAGTTTCGTCTCAAGCGAATTAACCCCGCCGGGTCCGCCCGGCGGGGTTTTTCGTTGGGGTTTCTGGAATTCATCTGGAATTCATCGAGAGCCATCGGGAACCCATCGGGCCGGTGACCGGTGGCGCGGCTTTTTCCCGGCCCCCCCCCCGCGTGTCCTGTTTCAGCCCCCCCAAGTATCCTATTTCGATCCTTCGACGTAGAGATTCAGCTCCATCAGACCGGTCGCTCCGCCGGGCTTGGGGTCCGATATTTTTTCCGTCTGCGATTGACCTGCGCCGTCTATCGCGCGGACGGTGGCGGGGTAAAATCCATCCTCCGGAAAATCCATCCGGAAGGCCCAGGGGGTCCAGGCGAGGGAGCCGAGCGGGTTCTTGAGGAGGGCGGGGGCCCAGGGGTGTCTTTTCGGGCCCAGGCCGTAGGCCACCTCGACGCGGCCGATTCCCCTGTCCCCGGCGAAGGCCGAACCCACGAGCCAGGCCGACCGCACGCCAACCGTCACCCGCCGGCGGGGTGCCTCGAACCGGCTCAGCGTCTCGACGCGCGCCGTGTCCGACCATCCTCTGAGTTGCCAATAGCCCGCATGGCCACCGGCCGCCACCTCGATTGACTGAATCCACTTGACGTTCTTGAGTCCGTAGACCCCCGGCGTCAGCAGCCGCAGGGGGGCGCCGTGATCGGGAGGCAGGGGGGCGCCGTTCATGCGGTGGCAGAGGAGGGTGCGCTCGTCCAGCGCCGCCTCGAGTGAAATTGAGTCGTGATAGCCGTCCGCCGCCCGGAACACCGCACGGCCCGCCGGCGACCTCATAGCGCTCTCGTGGATGCCCGCCCGCTCGAGCAGCGTGCGAAGGGGGACTCCGCGCCAGAGGGCGTTGCCGATCTGACCGCCGCCCACGGGGTTCCCGATGCAGGTGATCGCCGCCCAGGCCTCGCGCTGAGGCAGGGCGGCCAAATCCGAAGCGCTCATCTCGAAGGGAGACGCCACCGCCCCTCCCACGGAGAGTTTCCACTCGCCTTTCGCCCCTCCGGCGGGAGCCCGGCCGATGCTCTGCACATAGAATTTATCGGTGGGTGTGATTTCAGGGAGGACCCGCGCAGCGAAATCGAGAATGCCCTCGCCCGGAAGGGGAGCCGCCACCGGGCGGCTGTTCAGCCAATCGAAGATGCGCCCGAGCATGGCCTCGGCCCGGCCGGCGGGGCCGATGAGCGCCAGCGCGGCCGTGGATACCCCGCCTCCGATCAGGTTCCGTCTGGAAATTCCCACCGCTCTCCTCCAGGC
>JAPYQX010000465.1 GCA_029937135.1 Nitrospinota bacterium | reverse complement strand
TCGATGTGGTGGAGTCAGTTGATTCTCTTGCCCTGGCCCGCGAGCTTGCCAGTAGAGTAGGCAGCGCGGGAGAAAAGCCGCTCGATATCTACATCCAGGTGAATACCGGGGACGAACCCCAGAAGGGGGGACTCGAACCCGGTGATATCCCGGTGTTTCTCGATGACATCACCGGGTTGAGCGCCCTCCGGGTGGTGGGCCTGATGTGCATCCCTCCACTGGGGCGGAGCCCCGGGGAGAGCCGCCCACATTTCAGGAAATTACGGGAAATTCGGGACCACGCCCTCGCCGCAGGTCACGCAACCGTCTGGGGCCTCTCGATGGGCATGTCCGCCGACTTCGAGGTGGCCATCGAGGAGGGCGCCACCTCGGTCCGGGTGGGCACGGCCATTTTCGGCTCCCGCACACCGGTTTAATTTCAACGCGCCAGCTTGATTTTACCCCACCTGCCCTTATCATTACCTCATTTCCATTCGCCTGGCTCCCATATTGTTTTGAGCCCGCGAATTCAGTAGTATCAAGGTCTTAGGGGTTTCACTATTTCCATTCATCGGGGCGCGAGATGGACTTTGAACAGATCGCAATCATCGGCGGCGGAAACATGGGCGAGGCCCTCGCCGGGGGAATGATCAAGACAGGCTATGCCTCCCTCGAGCGGATTGTCCTCGCCGAGCCCTTCGAGGCGCGCCGCGAGCATCTCAAGTCCGGCGGCTACCGGGTCGTGGACAACGGACCCGATGCCGTTCGCGGCGCCGGGACGGTCCTGTTCGCCGTGAAGCCCCAGGACCTCGGCGCCGTCCTGACCCAGCTCGACGGCGAGGTTTCGGCGGCTCACCTTCTCGTTTCAATCGTCGCCGGCGTCCCCACCACCCGCTACACCGAAGCCTTCGGCGAGGGCGCCCGCGTCATCCGCGTCATGCCGAACACACCGGCCCTAGTCGCCACGGGCGCGGCCGGGCTTTGCGCCGGCGGGGCCGCGACCGCGGAAGATCTCGCCGCCGCCGTCAAGATGCTCGGGTCCGTGGGCCGCGCGGTGGAGGTTCCCGAGTCCCAGATGGACGCTGTGACCGGCCTTTCGGGGAGCGGACCCGCCTATGTGTTTCAGTTTATCGAAGCCCTTGCGGACGGCGGGGTGTGCGCCGGCCTGCCGCGCGACAAGGCGATGATGCTGGCCGCTCAGACCGTCATGGGCTCGGCCAAAATGGTGCTCGATCTGAATGAACATCCCGGCCGTTTAAAGGATATGGTTGCCTCTCCGGGAGGGACGACCATCGCTGGCCTCCACGCCCTCGAAAAAGGAGGCCTCCGGGCCGCCGTCATCGATGCCGTCATGGCCGCCTCGAAACGAAGTAAGGAACTGGGGGCCGGGTAGAAGCCCGGTCCGGCGAAAGGGGTTATTCGTGTTCTTGCTCTCGAATTTCATCAGTGCTTCCGCGACGCTTATCGGCTATATCTTGACCCTTTATATGTGGATTATTATCATCAGGGCACTGATTTCATGGGTGAATCCCGATCCCAACAATCCCATCGTCGAGATTCTCTACCGCCTGACCGAGCCGGTTCTCGGCCCTGTCCGCGCACGGATGCCTGAATTCGGCGGACTCGACATCAGCGCGATCGCTGTCCTTCTCGGTATTTTCTTTCTTCAGAGTTTTTTGGTCACAAGCCTTTACGATATTGCCCAATTGATGCGTTGAGGGAACGCAGGCGGGGGGACTAAAAATGAAGTTGACCGGAACGGATATCAGGAAACAAGATTTTCTCAGAAAAATGCGTGGCTACGACACGCTGGATGTGAATGCGTTTCTCCAGTTCGTGGCCGACGCGGTAGACCACCTGAACGCGGACAACAACGAGCT
>JAPYQX010000093.1:9443-9557 GCA_029937135.1 Nitrospinota bacterium | reverse complement strand
AGGAACCCGAGCCCGAGGTTGCCGTGAATCCCGAGCCGGTAAAGGAACCCGAGCCGGAAATTTTCGAGCAACCCACTCCCGAGCCCGAGGTTGCCGTGAAAACCGAGCCGGTAA
>JAPYQX010000093.1:0-9343 GCA_029937135.1 Nitrospinota bacterium | reverse complement strand
AGGAACCCGCGCCCAAAGTTGTCGTGAAACCCGAGCCCGTGAAGAAACCCGAGCCGGAAATTTTCGAGCAACCCACTCCCGAGCCGGTGAGGGAACCCGAGCCCGAGGTTGCCGTGAAAACCGAGCCGGTAAAGGAACCCGCGCCCAAAGTTGTCGTGAAACCCGAGCCCGTGAAGAAACCCGAGCCCAAAGTGGTCCCCAAGGTAGTCGAGACACCGAAACCCGAGCCTGACCCCCCCCCCAAGCCCGTGGTGGCGAAAAAGCCGAAGCCCGTCCCCGGGAAACCCGCCCCTCCCCTGAAAAAAGCGGTCAGGACGAAGCCCCCTCCGCCGAAACGGGTGAAGGTGGCCTCTTTGCCCAAGCCGGAACCCAAGCCGGAACCCCCGAAAATTCAAAGACGCCCGCTTCCCCCGAAGCCCAAGCCAAGGGTGAAGCGCCGGGCGAAGCCTAAACCGAAGCCGCCCGTAGATCCGCTTGCCATGTTCCGAAGGCAAAAAAACAGGGGGCGCCCCGATTCAAATCGGCTCAATCTCTCGGAAGAGGAGGCGGATCGAATCGCCAAGGCTTCTCTTGATCAGAGCGTCCGGGAGGAGGAGGGGGAGATCATTTCGCTCGACACCCGGGACTATAAATATGCTGCCTATTTCGCCCATATCAAAAAAAGAATTCAGGAATCGTGGAACTGGCCCCGCGAGGCCCGAAAATATTTTGGGAAGTTAAGGCTCCGGTTTGTTCTGCGGGAGGACGGAAAGCTTCACCGCGTTGAACTTTTGTCCTCCTCGAAATACAAGATTCTGGACGACGAGGCCTTGTCCGCGATAGCGAAGGCGGCGCCGTTCCGGCCGTTTCCCCCCGCCTTCAAGCGCAAGTTATTGCCGATCGAGGCGCAGTTTTCCTACGAGGACTAATCGAGGTTCGGTTTCCGATAAAAGATATTTGTTGACAGTTCATCAAGGCGTTCCCTACCATGAAGGTCCATATCGCGCCGCGTCCGCTTTTTATTAGATGAGGTTTTTTTGAACGGCTCCACTGATTTGAGTAAACAAATGGAAGACTACCTGAAGAATATATACAAACTTCAGGAGGAGTCCTCGCCCGTCTCGACGAAGGCCATCGCCGACAAGATGGATATCTCCCCAGCGTCCGTCACGAGTATGACCAAAAAACTCGGCCAGATGAAACTTCTTGCCTACAAGCGCTACAAGGGCGTTACCCTGACCGAACGCGGGGTGAAGGTGGCGCTCGAGACCATCCGGCATCACCGCCTTCTCGAGTTGTATCTGAATCAAAAAGTGGGAATCGAATGGCATAAGGTGGACGCCGAGGCGGAGGAGCTCGAGCACGTCCTGAGCGAGGAGCTTGAGGCCGCCATGGACCGGGCGTTGGACTACCCGACCATCGATCCGCACGGCGACCCTATTCCGGCGAAGGACGGAACCATCATCAGCCCGGAGGAGACGGTTCTCACCGAAATGGAGGTGGGCAGCTCGACTGTCATTTCCCGCGTGACGCAGGAGAGCTCGGACATTCTCCATTATCTGGGTGACAACGGAATTTTCCCCGATGTAACTGTCTCGGTCGAGGAGCAGGCGCCACTCGCCGGCACGGTGACGATAACGGTCGAGGGGCGGACGATTTCGCTGGGGCGCGACGTGGCGAGTTGTATTTACGTATTGGCGGCGGAACGAAAGAGTTGATCGGCGAACTATCTCACGGAACCTTCATGCCGTGATCTTCAAGACGCGATCTTTATGGCGCAATCTTTTATTTCTCGAATGACATTGAGGTAAACCATGCCGCCGAAAAAGAAAGCAGCCAAGAAAAAAACGGCTAACAAGAAATTCGACAACCGGTTCCGCGCCATATACGACAAGACGGTTAAATGGCAGGAGGCGGCCGCCGTCGATATCTTCACCCTCCCCAAGGGGGTGCAGGTAAAAATCTTCAACCACGATCCGGTCATGCAGCGCATCGACATGAAAGTCAGATTCCCGAAGGGGTATGTCGAGCCTGTGCACGTCCATAAGAGCTGGCATTCGATCCTCGTCACCAAGGGCCGGATGTGCGTCGCGGGCAAGGACCTTCGGCCGGGAGACTATGTGTTCGGCTGGGACCTTCCCCACGGACCCTATGAGTATCCCGACGGTTGCGAGGTGTTCGTGGTGTTCATGGGCGGCGGGACGCAGCACATCTGGGACGAGGAGAAGCACCTGCGCCACAAGTCCAAGTGGCGGGCCAACACCCCGGCCGGGAGGAAGGCGGTGAAGCGCGGTCAGAAGGCCCGGTCGCGCGCGATGGGCAAGAAGGTGGCCGTTAAGAAGGCAGCCGTTAAAAAAACGGCCGCGAAGAAAACCGCCAGGAAAAAATCCCCGAAAAGAAAAACCGCCCGGCAGTAGCGCGGTGGAAGCCGCGCCCGGCGGAGAGCCGCGTGGCGTAAGTTGCGTTTGGCGAAATTGGCCGCCTCACGGATAGTCGGCTAGCGTGGAGAGAGGATGGAGCCTTTGCGAGTTGCTGTCATCGGGGCGGGCGCCTGGGGGACTTCCCTGGCTGATTTACTCTCGGAGATTGGCCACGAGGTGACCCTCTGGGCGATCGAGGAGGATCTTTGCGCCCGCATGAAAGAGGGGCGGGAGAACGACCTCTATCTCCCCGGAATCTCCCTTCACCCCGCCCTCCGCTATACCTCCGATCTGGCCGAGGCCGCGTCGGCCGGCCAGGATATGCTCCTCAGCGTCGTCCCGAGCAAGTTTCTCTCCTCGGTCTGGGACCGCCTGGCGCCCTCGGTCCACGAGGAGGCCCTCATCGTCAGCGCGACGAAGGGGCTGGACGAGGAGACGCTTGCCCTGCCGACCGAGTTAATCGAGAATTGCCTCGGCGGGCGCGCCACGGTCTGCGTCTCGGGGCCCACGTTCGCGCGCGAGCTCGCCGAGCGGAAGCCCACAGCCATCGCCGCCGCATCAAGGGACGCCGGGGCCGCGCGCCGGGTCCAGGAGGCGTTCTCGGCGCTTTGCCTGCGCGTTTACACGGGCGGCGATCCGATTGGCACCCAGCTCGGCGGCGCGCTCAAGAATGTCATCGCCCTGGCCGCCGGAGTGGCCGACGGCATGGAGCTGGGCCACAACGCCCGCGCCGCGCTGATCGTTCGCGGTCTGGCCGAGATGAGCCGCCTCGGGGCCGCGATGGGCGGGCGCCCGGAGACCCTGGCCGGCCTCGCTGGTATGGGCGACCTGGTGCTCACCTGCACGGGCGACCTCAGCCGCAACCGCACGGTGGGCCTGCGCCTCGGCCGGGGTGAGAAGCTCGGCGAGATCCTCGCCTCGATGCGGGCCGTCGCCGAGGGGGTGGCGACCGCGCCCGCCGCTGTGGCGCTGGGCAAGAAGTTCGGTGTCGAGATGCCGATATCCATCCAGGTCCACGCCGTCCTCTTTGAGGACAAGGACCCCCGCGCCGCGCTCGATGAGCTCATGGCCCGGCCCCTCAAGGCCGAGGGGGCATAATCCCCGGGCTGGTCCCTGTATCAGGCTGCAGCTTGCCTTAGTCGAAACTTCGCTCCAGGCAGTCCAGGCTACTGTTCCAGCCCCACTCGTGGTTTTCCCTGTCCTTCTTTGTCGGGAATCGCTCGTGTCTGAGGGTGAGATCGGTGGCGTTTCCTTTTTCCCTGAATTCCAGCGTCACCAGGGTTTCCACCCCCGCCATCTCGGGCGGGCCCTCCCAGGTCCAGGTGAATACCAGCTTTTCGGGGGGCGAGATTTCCAGATATTCTCCGAACGAGTAGATGTCCCCGCCCTCGGGCGTCGTCATCGTGATCCGGTAGCGTCCGCCCACCCGGAGGTCCACCTGGGCGGCCGGCGATGAGCACCCCTCTGGGCCCCACCACTTCATAATCTCCGCTGGCTCGGTCCAGGCCTCGGAATACCCGCTCCCTCGGCGCTTGTATCGTCCTCTCGATGCGCAGCGCCTCCCGTGCGTTCGTCTCCTGAGCGGTCATCGGCGTTCTCCTTATCCGAATTACGGTTTGTTTTGTATGTGGTCTATTTTTTCGAAAGCTCGCCGGTCATCACTTCGAGCGCACACCGGGCCAGCGGCTCCCATTTCCGGCGCTCCGAGTAGAGGATTTGAAACCACCCGGCGAGAGGCGGCTTGGTCTTGAAGGGGCTGAGCAGGCTGTAGCGCTCGATTTTAAAATCCCCGGACCGGAAATCCTTGCCCAACCGGAAGGTCATCTCCTTTTTATTGTAGAAGGCGAACACCTTGTTTTTGTATCTAATGCCGGGCGAGGACATCATCTTCCCCGGTACGACGCCGCTGTGCTCGGCTGTTAATTTCCCGGCGATTTTATCGAACAACGCTTTTTCTTTTTCCATGTTTCCCGTTTCGGTCATGGCGTCTCCTCACCGGCCACTTCGCCAAGATAGTCCGCCAGCGAGTCGAGCTGGCCCTCCCAGAAGCGCCGATATAAAGAGAGCCAGTCGGCGGCCTCCGCCATGGGTGCGGCCTCGAGGCTGCACCGGCGTACTCTTCCACACTTCTCGCGGTGGAGGAGACCCGCCCTTTCGAGGACGCGAAGATGCCTCGAGACGGCCGGCAGGGACATGTTGAACGGCGCGGCAAGCTCACCGACCGAAGAGCCTCCCCGCGACAGGCTCGAGAGAATGGCCCGCCGGGTCGGGTCCGCCAGCGCCGAGAAGGTTCTGTCCAACTCATCTGACAGGGGGAGGAGCATCGCTACCTCTCAATGATTAAATGGGAGGCCACCCCCAATCAGGTCAGGTGGCCGATGTGACTGTCGGTGTCGCCGTTTCCATTCCGTGCGCTCTGAAAAAAAGGCTAAAATTCAAACCAGCCCGGCCCGGTCAGATAGCCCCGCAGGTAGCAAATCTGTCCGCAGTGCTGGGAGTAGTCGGTCAGAAGAATCGCCAGGAAGTCTTTTTTCTTCTGAATTATCGGAAGGGGAGCGTCCGCCACTTCGCTTTCCAGCGCTTCCTCCGTAAGCGAGGGAAGTACCGACAGCGTGTTCGCGCGCACCTCCCCGGAATAGGCGAGAAGAACCTCCTTCGAGGCGCGAAAGGCACGCACCTGCTCCAGCGTATTTCCGACGCCTCCGTCCTCGGTGCCACCGGGTGCCGTGATGCGCTCGAACCATTTGTCCCGGGCCCATACCGTAGAGCCATCACTGAACATGGAGATGATGTTGTCCTCGGTCCGGGCCATGTGCCAGAGCAGCCAGCCGATGGGGTTTGACTCCGGGTTCGGCTGCTTCAGGAGGTCATCCTCGGAGAGCCCGTCCAGGGCCATCTGAACGATTACATCGTTGATTTCCAGTGTTTTGGCGACGGTGTCCGTCTCACCCATGCCGGTCTCCTTGAGTGGTCTTGTGGGGAATAATACTTAACCAATTGGTTAGGTATTGGGGAGGGCGGCACAGGGGTCAAGAAATATTTTTATTTTGTGGCCCGCTCTGGCGGTGAGTCGCCTGCCCTGATGGAGAGTTGCCCGCTCCGGTGGTGAATTGCCTGCTCCTATGGCGATTTAAAGAATGGCCCTTTGGAATCGGCTGTCTCGGCGGGTATTCTTTCGGGGCCGGTCAAGTGATACGCTCCGCCGCCCGGTCCGCCCCTGAAAAAGAGGCCTGGAAGATTGCCTTTCGTATTTTCGCGCTTGTTGGCCTGGGCCGCCGGGCTGGCCCTCCTGCCCGCCTGCTGGGCGGTCACCCTCGCCCTCTACCGGACGATTCCAGAGGCTTTTTTGCTTTCCTCCAGTTCGGACGGCTGGTGGCTCACACCGGAGGCTTGGGCGCTGACCGGGGGCGCCGCCCTTTATCTCCTCTGGCACCGCCTTCGGCCGCCGGAGTTTCTCTACACATTCGCCCATGAAATAACGCACCTCCTGTTCGCCCTTTTATTCTGGAAAAAGGTGAGCCGGTTGATAGTGTCAAAAGACAGTGGAGAGGTGGCGATGAGCGGCACGAATATTTTCATCACCCTGTCCCCCTATTTTTTCCCGCTCCTTGCGCTCATCGCCCTCGGAGCGGGAGCGGCGGCCGAGTGGGCTACTGGAGATCCGCGCCTCCGGCTGGCGACTTCGTTCCTGACCGGGGCCGCGCTCTCCTTTCATGTCGCGATGACGCTTCGCACCCTCGCCACCTCTCAGCCGGACATTCAGCGGAGAGGGAGGTTTTTTTCGTGGCCGGTGATTTACCTGATCGGAGTGCTTTTGACGGGCGGGGCCGCAATCGCCGCCACGGGAGGCATTGGGCTTCTCGATCCGCTTTGGGAGAATCTTGTGCGCGAGAACGCCGGGGCCTATGCCTGGAGCGCGGACCAGGTCCGGGATTGGGTCCGCGCCGGTCTCGCATGGGCGGCGAAGGCATGATCGGAAAGTATTCTCGGGCCCGCGCCGGGGGCCTTGTCCTGCTGATGCTGGCGAGCGGGTGCGCCTATGGCTTGTCCCGCACCTCCGAGATTATCAACCCGGAGCGGTTGGCCCGGGTCCGGTCGGTGACGGTCGTGCCCTTCCGCTATTCCCACCACTGGACGGGTTTTTTCAGGGGCATTTACAGAGCAGCGGATATTGATCCGCCGGCCGCGGAAAAGGTGGAGCGCATCGAGGCGACTTTTTTGCCCGAGGGTGTTCTCGTGGCGCGCGGCTACGAGGTCCTCGATTGGCCGGACGCCGCCGGAGAATTGGCCTGGAAGGAGGGAGTTCCGGAGGCCGGAGACAGGGCCACCCTTCTCAAGGTGTTGACGGCGGGTGCGGGGGCGGTGTTGGTGATCCGGGGTTGGAGCGAGTGCCCGGGAATCCATCACTGCATGGCCGAGGTGGAGATGAAGCTGATTGACGCCGAGGAGGGGTCGGTTCTTTGGAAATCCCGGGCCGAGGGAGAGACCCTTGTCGGCCAGGGCAACGAGATGCTCGCGGCGGTCGAGGAAGCGCTCGCGGGCCTGCCCGGCCCTCCCTGATTTCACCCGGATTTTTTGATTCCAGAGATTCGAGTCCGCGTATCCATATCCAGGTCGAAATTGAAATTGAAATCGAAATCTCGCCCGGATTCTTTCCCCCGCCTTGAGATTGTACCGGGCCGGGCGGGGCCTTTTTCCTGTGAAGGGTTTTTCCCTCGGGGGAGAGGGTCCGGGAAAATGCCACACTGGCAGTCCGGTTTAACAAAATTTTCCTGATCAGGCCCTGAAGCAGGACATTTTGACAATTCCGGCAATTGCCCGAATCCTTTTTCCGATATTTTTTCAATGACTTATGGAAATTCAATGAATGGTATGGCAATTGCTTTCTAATTAGGCAGAAACAATGCCAGTTGGAGCGGTTAAGGCGGCACGCTCCTTCAGGTAGGCGGCTGGAGACGCCGATTGGCTCGGCTCTCCGTCGCCACGCTATTATTCAATTCCCCCCGCTCTCCGGGCGGGGGGAATTTTTTTTGGGAGGAGAAGGCCGGCCCGGCCCGCGCTTCTTCGTGCCGTGTTTCTCCACTTTCCTGAAATCCGCACTTTCACAAAATTCCCTCTTTGATCTATTGTTCATCTTCCGAATCATGCCGCTCCGTGGCCCAGAGGGTTCCGGGGGCAGGGGCGCGATCTCATTTAAATTATTTCAATCCCGGAGGGAGTGAACATGGCTGGCGATAAGGTGCGACTAGCTTCGATTGGTGTGGGCTGGTGGGGCGGTATGCTGGTGGACTCGGTGAACAGGAGCGGGGCCGCCGAGGTGGTCAGTTGCTTCGCGAGAAACGAGGACAGCCGAAAAGCGTTCGCCGAAAAATTCGGGTGCCGCCAGGCGGCGAGTCTGGACGAATTGCTGGCCGACCCGGAGGTGGAGGGTGTTCTCATCGCCACCCCGCACTCGACCCACCCCGACATGATTTGCGAGGCGGCCTCGGCCGGAAAGCACGTTTTCATCGAAAAGCCGCTGACGCTCACCGTGGCCGAGGGAAAGCGGAGCTACGAAGCGACGCAGAAGGCGAGTGTCACCCTTCAGGTGGGCCACAACCGCCGTAAACAGGGCGGGAACCGGCGCGTAAAAGAGATGATCGATAAAGGCGAGTTGGGGATGCTCCACCAGCTCGAGGCGAATCTCTCCCTCCCGATGGGGCAGAACCCGAAGCCGGGCTGGCGCAACGACCCCAAGGAGGTTCCCACGGGCGGGCTGACCGGCCTGGGGGTTCACATGATCGATAATCTCCAGTACCTGGCCGGGCCGGTGAAGCAGGTCTGCGCCTTCAGCAAAAAGATACTCGGCGCGGGGAACCTCGACGACGCCTTAACGATCATCCTTGAGTTCGAGAGCGGCCCGCTGGGCTACTTCAGTTGCTCGCTCGTCCTGCCGAAAATCTGCATGACCGCCGCCTTCGGGACCGAGGCCAATGCCTGGGCCGACGAGGAGGGCGCGAAGCTCTATTTTCAGAAAAAAGATCAGCAGGCCCGCGAGGAGCTTCCCGTGGAAGCGGGCGACGCCCTGGCCGAGCAGATGACTGAGTTCGCGCGGTGCGTCCGCGAGGGAGCCACCCCCGAGACGGGCGGCCCCGAGGGCATCGAGATTGTGGCGGTTCAGGAGGCCATCATCGAGAGCGCGGCGAGCGGCAAAGCGGTCGAGGTTTCAAATTACAGATAGTCTGAACACATAAAAGCTCCGCGCCCGGAGGCTCCCCGTGAACGGAAACTTCCTCGAGGTCCTGCGCGTCTTCACCCGGCTGGGCTTCATTTCCTTCGGCGGGCCGACCGCGCATCTGGGTTTTTACAGGGAAGAGATCGTCAAGCGGCGCGGCTGGGTGGACGAGCGCGCCTACGCCGACCTCATCGGGCTCTGCCAGTCGCTGCCCGGCCCGGCGAGCAGCCAGGTCGGCTTCGCCTTAGGCATAGCCCGCTGTGGAATACCGGGCGGCCTCGCCGCCTGGTTGGGCTTCACGCTGCCCTCGGCGGCGCTTCTCGTGCTCTTCGCCATGGGGCTCCCGGCTCTTCAGGAGACCTTCGGCGCGAGCTGGCTCGGCGGGCTCAAGATCGCCGCCGTCGCCGTCGTCGCCCGCGCGGTATGGGGGATGGCGGGGAACCTCTGCCCGGACCGCCCCCGCGCCACCATCGCCCTTGCCGCCGCCGTTGCTGCGTTAGGGGTGGGAGGAGTCGGCGCCCAGATAGTCATCATCGCGGGCGGTGCGCTTCTTGGGCGGCTCCTGCTTCCTCCGGGCGAGGAATCGCGCTCGGCCCCCCTTGGCCTCGCCATATCAAAGCGGACCGCCATATTCTGTCTTGCCTCGTTTTTCATCCTGCTCGCCGGGCTGCCCGTACTGGTGCAGATGTATCCCTCTCCCGCGCGTGCCCGCGTCGACAGCTTTTACCGC
>JAPYQX010000092.1 GCA_029937135.1 Nitrospinota bacterium | reverse complement strand
GAGCGGTTATGAGGTCTGTGAAAAGATTAAAAACAATCCAGCCACGAAGGACATGCAGATCATCTTCACGAGTACGCTGAACGACTCGATGAGTGAGGAAAAGGGACTCGGACTCGGGGCGATCGACTACATCATCAAGCCCTTCAGCTACTTCACCTTCCGGGCCCGGGTCAAGAACCATCTAGAGTTCAAGCAAAACCGCGACGAACTCGCGCGCCTTACCGTGCAGGACGGACTGACCGGCATTGCGAACCGGCGGCGGTTCGATGAGTACATCAAAAATGAGTGGCGACGCGCGATGCGGAGCCAGTCGCCCATTTCGATGATTCTCGGGGATATCGATTTTTTCAAGCCCTACAACGATAACTACGGCCACTCCTTGGGCGACGACTGCCTCACGGCGGTAGCGCAGGTTCTGTCAACATGCCTGAAAAGACCCTCCGATCTGATGGCGCGATACGGAGGGAGGAGTTCGCCGGCGTGCTGCCGGAAATCGATGCCCCGGGAGCGGTTAGCCTTGCGAACGAGATGCGCCTGCAAGTGACCTCTCTCGGCATTAAGCACGACTACTCGGAGGTTTCCGGCCATGTGACCTTGAGTCTCGGAGTCGCGACAATCGTCCCCGAGAGGAAATCGAAGACAAGCGACCTGATCAATCTGGCCGATGAGTGTTTTTACAATGCGAAAAGGGGCGGGCGGAACCGAGTATTTAGCTCATAGAAGAGTCATAGCTCGTCCTTCGTAGGTGTTGGCCTTGCGATATGTACGGCAGGACCTTTGGTAACCGAGCAAAGTTTATCCATTTTTATACCCTTGATTGCACCCAAAACCTCCTGTTCCGAAACACTGGAAAATTGTTTTTCTTGATTCATGTACGGTCTCTTCAGTCACCGGAAGGAGATGATCTTCCGGCTCGGCCAGGCGTTCCGGCCTTAAAAATCAAGATGAAAAATACAATCTGCCCGGCCCCTGCAAATTCTCATGACTTAAATGGAATCCACTTTTCGTGGAGCTTATGATTTCCGCCAACCGATCCATCCCAAAACAAAGGAATGCATATAAGTGGCGAGGAAGGCCATTGCAACCAGCGGCGCGGAGATGGGCGCAAACCATGCGGTCACCAAGGCGACATTCACAAGACCAATCGCTACGGCTGATTTTGCCCGCTTTCTGATGAGAGCGGGCATCGGAAACGACGCCAGCATCGACACTGAATGTATCAAGAATACCGCAACTAAAATGTACTCATGCTCGAAGTTGAACTGCTCGGCCAACAGAAGGGTGAACAGGATGTGGCGCATAAGTTCGTTCGTCGGAGAGCCCGTTCCCTCGGTTGCCTTGGGGTCGAGCCGTGTCGCAACGCGGAGAATGATCGAGCCGGCGGCTATTGCGCTTGCGGCGATGAGGAGGCTCCCGAAGTGCGCTCCGACCACCAGAGCGAAAATGACGTGGGTGACCGCGTCGCAAATATTGTCGAGGTCGGCGCCAAAGCGGCTTCGGATGTTCAACCTGGCGGCCAACACGCCGTCAAGATCGTCCATGATATTATTGAAGATGATCAATGGAACTACGAACCGATAGCCGTAGTTCAGAAAGAGAGCCGCAAGAGGCAGCACTCCGAGAATGGATGTTATATTGGCCAAATTCCGATAGATGAAATTCCCCGGCGCGCCGCGTAAGTTCAAGACACGTCCGCTTCAAGAACAAGGAAGTGATTTTCCAGCTTCGGGAAGGAAATGCCCAGTGCTTTGGGTATGTGGGTGATCCAGGGGTTGCAAAGGCGCAATCCGAAATACGTCAAATGACCGACGCCCCGGAGGACATGAAATTTTTCAGGCACCGTTTCCTTCCACTTTCTAACCAGCTCGCATCCTATTTGCATGAGCACATAGGGTTCGTTCCTCTCGACGTGCCGAACACTCAATCCGCATTGTCCGAAGATGTGTTCGTAATTCGGCACGGAACGATAGATGACCTGGTAGTCGCCCTGGCGCGTCACGGTATCTCCCCTGACGGTGGACTCGCGGCAGAGGATCATTCCGCCCGGTTCAATGCACGGCGCCAGTTTTCGCAGCAAGGCAATCACGTCGCCTTCATTGAGGTACATGAGCAGGCCACCGAGGAAGACCAGGTTGTAGAGGCCATCGGGCTCGAACGTCATCACGTCGCCATGGATGGGAGTGATGTTCGGGTACGGGGAGCATCTCTTTTGGAGGGACTCGAAAAGGGTGCGGCTGCCCTCGACCGCCGTTACTCGGGAGAAACGGCGCGCGAAGTCCTCCGCCCAGAACCCAATGCCGCTGCCGAGGTCGAGGACCGCGCCGTCCCGCTTCACACCCCCGGCCAGCCGCCGGACGATCCGGGATTCCGCCTGAAAGCGAAAATTCCCCGCGCTCGCAGGAAATCCAAACCCGTCCATCATGTACGGTCCGAGGATCGAAGGCGTGGCCGCTTCCCAATACCGGTTGACCGTTTTGTAGTCGATCTCAGTCATTGGTGGCAGCTAACGGCAACGAATCCATCGCGGGGGTAAGAAGACGGTGTACATCCGGCCCGGCGTGGACCTTGGATGACATGCCGAACATCCTATCCGCTTCGTTGAGGTCAGCTATGGTGTCGATTTCATACCAGTGGTCCGGATCGAAGAAAACCGTCTCGAAGGAAAGCATGCCGTCGGCTACCATATCGGCGAAAACGGCTTCGTAATATTCGTTGACCCGGCCTTCAGAGATGTAGCGCCCCATTCTTTTTATGACCTCATCCCAGCTCGGCGGGGAAAGGCTGTAAATATTTACCGTCTTGTAATGGGAATGCCGCCCGTTGCCCTCGCTGCCGACATGGAAGGTCGTGACCCACTGTCCTGAAGTCGTCACCGTGGTTCCGTTCATCCAGGGGCGGATGCGGGAAACGGCGATTCTGTCCGATTGGAGCATGTCCGTCAGCATCGAGGCATCGAAGACAAGGTCACTCTCCACCAGCAGAAAAGGCTCCTGGATTTGTTCACGGGCCAGCCACAGGGAATAGATGTTGTTGGTTGTCCTGTAATCAGGGCTGTAGATGTAGTCGATCCGCATGCCGCGTGCCCGGTTATCGAGGAAATCGCGGATTTGGCCCCCCATGTGGCCAATAACCACAACCAACCGCTCAATTCCTTGAAAACGCAGATTTCGGATCAGCCGTTCGAGGATTGGGAGACCGCCCACCTCGGTGAGACACTTCGGGGCATCCATGGTCAATGGACGCAATCTACTCCCCGTACCCGCTACGAGCAGGAGCGCGGTGGTTATACGGGCGTGGTTGGCCATGAATGAATCTCTCCATTGCAAATCAAACTGAGACTTGACGAGACATTTCCAAATTAATTTCATGGGAATGGCTAAAATTGAACTGAATGGACTTCAGCCAACATCATGCGCCTACGCACTCCTATTAGCAAACTCCGGCCTCGGCCTCTCCCAAAGCCGCGTCAGATCAATCTGTACCAAAATCCGTGCATTTTCCCTGAAAGAAAAAAGGGGCTGGGGGAGTTAATCCCCCAACCCCTTAATATTCTGGTGCCCAAGAGAGGACTCGAACCTCCACAGGGTTTCCCCCACTAGCACCTCAAGCTAGCGTGTCTACCAGTTCCACCACTTGGGCCGGTGTCTTTCGACCCCGTTTTATAGCCCGTCACCTCCCGGGATGTCAATTTTCGCCGTGACCGGCGAGCCGGTCCGTCCCGCGCCGGGGATCGGTTCCCGAAACGGGCCCACCGGGCTCGGTTCGCCATATGTCATTCAAAGAGCGGGGCCCGCCGGGTGTCGTATACAAGTCAGGGTCTGCAAGGTCCTGTCTGCGGGAGGACGCGGCTCGCGGGGCGCTGGCTGGTCCGGCCCTATTCGGGGCGGGTGCGGGGGTTCAGGGCTTCGCGCAGCCCCTCGCCGAAGAGGTTGAAGGCGAGGACGACGATGAGAATGGCGATTCCCGGTATGAACATCAGCCAGGGGGCGTCGAAAAGAAATTTTCGCCCGTCCGAGAGGATGTTCCCCCAGGAGGCGCCGGGTGGAGGGACGCCGAAGCCCAGAAAACTCAGCCCCGCCTCGGTGAGGATGGCGCCGGCGATGCCGATGGTGGCCGAGACGAGGACCGGAGCGAGGGAGTTGGGCACGAGGTGAAGGAAGATGAGGCGCATGTCGCCCGCGCCGATGGCCCTGGCCGCCTCGATGAAGGGGCGCTCCCTGAGCGACAAAATCTCGGCGCGCACGAACCGCGCCGGGCCCACCCAGCCCGTGATGCCGATAACGATCATGATGTTCAAGATGCTGGGCGGTAAAACGGCGATGGCCGTGAGAATAAGGAAGAAGGTTGGAAACGAAAGCTGAACATCCACGAGGACGATGAAAACAGAGTCTACGTTGAAGATGGGATGCCGCCTGAGAGAGGCGAATGCGGGCAGGGTCTCGGCCCATATGCCCAGGATGACCCCGATGAAAAAGAGCGCGCCCTCAAGCGGAAATAGAGCCCACCAGGAAATTTCGCTGAATAAAAAACCACCGGCGGCGGGAAGGAGAACGGCGCCCAGTAGAGAGGTCGGCCCGATTTCTCTGTTTCCGTGGAAGCCGGCTATGCCCCCGAGGAAGACTCCGAGGATGATCGAAATCCCCACGGCGACGAAGCCGACCCACATGGCGATTTTCGAGCCTTCCAGCATGCGCGCGAATACGTCGCGCCCCAGGTCATCGGTGCCGAAAAGGTAGATGCCCAGGGAGGGGAGATCGCCGGGAGCGACAGCATCAAGGTTTGGTTTCGCCAGCGGCGGTTTAAGGCGGTCGGGGAGCCTGATGGTGCTCGGGCTGAAAGCGGGGTTGTCGCCCGAAGTTCCCCACCACCCGGCAATCGCCAGGGCAAAGAAAAAGACGAGGACAAGGGCGCCCCCCATGGCGAAGCGATCCTGCCGGAGGCTGCGTCCGATGCGCTGCCAGGGCGTGAGAAAGTCCTCGGGGAACTCGTCCTCCCGGGGCGTTTCCGCCCATGTGGTCATAGGCGAATCCGCGGATCGACGAGGACAAGCAGAATGTCGGATATGAAGGTGCCGATCAGCACGAGGATGGCGGCGAAGAAATTCAGGCTGATCACTATCGGATAATCGCGCGCGAGAATCGCCTCGAAGGCCATCCGGCCCATGCCGGGCCAGGCGAATATGTTTTCGATGATGACCGAGCCGCCGATGAGGGCGGGGAGAAGAAGACCGAACATGGTGACGAAGGGAAGCGCCGCGTTCCGGAGCGCGTGGACATAGTTGACGGTGTTTTCATCGAGGCCCTTCGAGTGGGCGGTGCGCACGAAATCCGAGTCGAGGACCTCTATCATCTGCACACGCACATAGCGCGAGAGAAAAGCAATGCCTCCGATCGCACCCAGCAGGCTGGGTAGAACCAGGTGCCAGATGCGATCGTTGAGCCAGTACAGAAGAGGCGCGGTTTCCTGTCCGAAAGTGCGCATCCCCAGGACGGGCACCTCGAGAAATCTGGCGACACCGAGGATGAGGAGGTAGGCCAGGAAAAAACCGGGGAAGGAGATGAAGAAATACGAGAGAAATGTGGTCGAGCGGTCATAGAGCCTCCCCGGGTTCAGGGCCGCGGGGATTCCCATCGGGAAGGCGAGGCACCAGGTGAGGATGGTCCCGACGATGAACAGGGGCAGGCTGTTCAGAAAGCGCCGCCATATTTTTCCCAGGACGGGTTGATTGTCCTTGAAACTTTTGAGCTCGCCAGAACCGAGTTTTTTATAGAAGAGGTAGTATTGCTTCCACAGCGGTTTGTCGAGATCGAAGGCGGCCCGGTAGCGGGCGATGTCCTCTTTGCGGAAGCGGGGATTGAGCGGGTCAATCTGGCTCGGCTGACCCGGCGCCAGATGGATGATCAGGAAGCTGATGATCGAAATGATCACGAGCGTGATGATCTTGAAGAAAGCCGTGCGGACGATATAGGCGGCCATCGCTCAGCCCTCGAACCGGGGGACGGAGGGGATTTTGAGCCACTTGCGAAAGTCGTAGGTGTAGTTCCCTGTCGCGGTGGGAAGGATCTTCCGGTAGCGGGATTTGCCGTCTTTTCCGGGTTCGCTCACGACGATTTTCCGGTCGAGCAGGGCCGTCCATTTGCCAACATATAAAAACGTGTAGGGCTGGTCCCGGTAGATGATCTCGTGGAGGCGGCGGGCGAAGCCGATCTGTTTTTTCAGATCGTATTCCTGGCGGATTTTGACGATGAGGTCGTCCGCCTCGGCGTTTTTGTAGCCGACGAAATTGAGCTGGTTGCGGTTGGTCTGGCTCGAGTGCCAGATTTGATACAAATCCGGATCGAGCCCTATGCTCCAGCCGAGGATAACCGCGTCGAAGTTGAGGGCGTTGATGTATTTCTCCAGGAATACGGCCCATTCAACCCGGTCGAGGCTTACCTTGACGCCAATTTTCTTCCAGGAGTCCTGAACGACCTGGGAGATGGCTTTTCGCGACTCGTTGCCGTTGTTGGTGACGAGCTTGAAGGCGAGTTGCTTGCCATCCTTGATCATTTTTCCGCCAATTTTTTTCCATCCGGCTTCGTGCAAGAGACGCTCGGCCCCCTTCGGGTCGTGGGGCAGGGGCTTGACCCGTTTGTTGTAGTGCTCGCTTTGTTTTACGAAGGGTCCGGTAATGTCCTCGGCCTCGCCGTTTAAAACGTATTTGTGAATTTTTCTGGTGTCCACCGCCATGCTCAGCGCCCGGCGCACGCGCACGTCCTTGAAGGGTTTTCGGCGCATGTTGTAGCCAATATAGGTGTAGCCGAAGGAGAGGCCCGAGAAGACCTGAAAGCGTGGATCTTTCCTCAGACGCTCGACCTGATGGGTTCCCGCGCCGTAGCTGTCCACCGTCCCGGCGTAGAAAGCCATTTCCTGCGTCAATGGGTCGGGAATGATCCGCATGATATATTCTTCATATTTCGCCGGGCCTTCCCAATAGTCATCGTTGCGCACGAGGCGGATAAGCTCGTCCGATAGCCACTCCTTGAATTTGAACGGGCCGGCGCCGACCGGGCTTCGGTTGAAGCCGCTGTCGCGCATGGTGAATTTTTCGGGGTCGCGCCCGAGGCGGCGGGCCTCGGCCTCAAGCGTTTTTTTGTTGAGCAAGTGCTCGGGAAGTATTTGCATCCCCCAGGTGCCGAAGGCGGGCGAGTAGAGGCGCTTGTAAGTGACTTTCACGGTGAAGCGATCAGGCGTCTCTACATTTTTAATGGGCTCGAAATTGGGGACGCGCGGGGAAAGATTGCGCGGATTCAGGATCGATTCGTAGGTGAAGAGCACATCGCCCGAGTCGAATTCATGCCCGTCGTGGAATCGGACGCCTTGCCGGAGTTCGAAAATGATGATCGGGTTGTGCTCGATGAGATTGACCCGCGCGAGGGCTGCTTTTTTAACGCGCTCGTCCAGTCCCCCGGGGAGATAACGCGCGGGGTCGTCCGCGATGGCGTCCCGCCCGAGTAGGGCTTTTAATTTCTTAAAAAAATCCTGGTCCACGTTTTTCAGCGCCACCCTCACCCTTCGCGGGTAGGCGATGGTCACGGCCTCGCGCCGGGGCTTCCCGCCCTTCTTCGAGGGAGGGAGGAAAATCGAGATTTTCTCGTCCGCGGCCGAAGCGATTTCAACCCCGGTGACCTCTTTCGCCCAGGGGACGCTTTGGGCTGATACCTCCTCCCGGATACGGTCCTTCAACTCACCGGCCGTGGGACCGCCGGGCCGGGGGATGAAATAGGTTTCCTCGTAGATGCGCCAGGAGGTGGCGAGCCGGCCCCTGAATCTGAGGTTCTTATCGCGGTCGATGAGCCCATCGAACACATGGCCGACGATGGTGCTGCTGGTGGTGTCGGCATTGAGGATGGGGTTGAGTATCTGGGCGTCTCCGATGGAGCCCTGGATGTACTGCGTGAGCCGCCGGTCGCTTCCCCTCGTCTGATCGTCGAAGGTGGGGACCCAAAAATAGGACTGGAGAAGAACAACGGTGACAAAGAGGGGAAGAAAAACGAGGAGCCGTTTAATGGTCATCCACTGTCCCCGTGAGGCGAAGATGTGGCTATCGGGACCCTGATTTTCCGGTCTCTGGGCTCTGGGGGGCGGCGGCGCCCGGTTTGGCGGGAGCGCTGTTTTGGGTCTGTGCACGGATGGGTGCGTCAGGGACGATGGAACTGGTCTGGCTGCGCGCTCCAAAGAAGGAGAGCAGCAATGAGGTCGTCATGAAAAGGATAGCCGCGACGGTGGTCAGCTTTCCCAGTATTCCGGCGGGGCCGCTCGAACCGAAAAGCGTATCGCTCGAGCCGCCGCCGAAGGCAGCGCCGATGCCGCCGCCTTTTCCGGCCTGAAGAAGTACAAACAGGATCAGGGAGACAGCGGCGAGGATATGCATGATGGTGAGGAATATGCTCATATTATAGCTATTAACTCCTTGATTATGATTGACATAAGAATATATTAGCCGCCTGCCGCGATGCGGATAATCTCAAGAAAATCAGCCTCGGCCAGGCTCGCCCCGCCGATCAACCCGCCATCGATATCGGGCTGGACGAGGAGTTCGGCGGCGTTGCCGGGTTTCATGCTTCCTCCGTATAGAATACGCGAATTGCCGGCCCAGTCCACCCCGAAGGCCTCACCGAGGCGTTTTCGAATATAGGCGTGGACTTCCTGGGCCTGAGCGGGCGTGGCGGTTTTGCCGGTGCCGATGGCCCAGACGGGTTCGTAGGCGATGACAAGCTCCGCCGGAGTGTTAGTGAACACCGAGAAAACCGAATGCTCCAACTGAAAACCGATGCGATCAAGTGTTGTTCCCGCCTCGCGGGTGGTGATTGGCTCGCCGATGCAGACGATGGGGATCAAACCCCCGGCGCTGGCGGCGGCGGCCTTGGCGGCCACCCGGGCGTCCCCCTCGGAGAGTAGTTCACGCCGCTCGCTGTGGCCCAAGATGACGTGGGTGGCCCCGGCGTCCTTGAGCATCGGGACGCTCACCTCGCCCGTGAAAGGGCCTCCCGCCTCGGCGGAGCAGTCCTGACCGGCCACACCGACGGGGGCTCCGGCCGTCGCCTCGGCCACGGCGGACAGGGACAGATAGGGCGGGCCGAGAACGATGTCCACCTTTTCGGCGACGCCCGGCGAATCCGCCAGCCCCCGGACGATGCCTCCCGCGAGGGCGCGCGCCTCGGCGATGGTTTTGTTCATCTTCCAGTTTCCGGCGATCAAGGGTTTGCGCATCGGTTTAATCAAGGCTCCCGTTACGTAAAAAAAGGATGTGGATTCTTTATTTCTTGTTGGTTAGCGAGGCAAGGCCGGGGAGCTCCTTTCCCTCGAGCAGCTCGAGGAAAGCGCCTCCGCCCGTGGAGATGTAGGAGATTCTCCGTGATTCGCCGGCCTTATGTACGGCCACATCGGTATCGCCGCCGCCCACGATAGTGAGTGCGAACGAGTTGGCCACATGGTTGACCATCGCATAGGTTCCCCGGCTGAAGGCGTCCACCTCGAAAACACCCATCGGGCCGTTCCATATGATTGTTTTCGCGTCCTGGAGCGCCTCGGCGAAGAGGGTGGTGCTCGCCGGACCGATGT
>JAPYQX010000091.1 GCA_029937135.1 Nitrospinota bacterium | reverse complement strand
CAACCGCCCTGGCTTTGCTTATCTTCGGGCCTGGAGGATGGAAATAAAAGAAACCGGGGAAATAAAAGCGGCCCGAGGGGCCGGGGATCGATCAGTGACTGTTCGTATCGCCCTTCGAGACAATCTTCGATGCGAGAATCACAAACTCGCGCAACCCTTCGAGCGGGCCACATCTCTCATCGAGTTGAATCCCGTACATGTTTTCGTTTTGATCGCGGGTCACGTTACGCACAAATCCCATAACATTGTCCAACACCTTTCCGTTCGGCAATTCGCCGGAAATAAAAACGGGCATATTTATCTCGAACCGGAAGGGACTGGAAATACTGCACCCACCACTGCTGATATTTTTGATGGGCCCCTTCGGGGAGGATTTGTTATTCATCACTTCAGCATAATCGTGTTTTCGTGCCGAAACGAAAACTTCCAGGTTCACCGAAATCCGATCATTTTCCGGAGAGAAATTTCTTCAATCTGATCGGGATAGACCAAAAATAAAATTCGAAAAGGCTGGACCGTCTGAAACAAGACGTTAGATTTAAATCCCCAGACGCGCCCTTCGTACATGCCCCGGCCGACAAGGTGGAGATCCTTGGTTAGTTGGACGGCCGAACCGCCGCGGGTCGGCTGCTCAAGCATCAAGCATCCGCCTTCATCCCAACCAATCAGGCGAGACTGCATCCGCAGTTTATTCACCGGATCGACCAGCATTATCATTGAGCCAACTGGAAGCACTTTATAAAACCTCTCACCAAAACAAAATAATAAAATAATAGGAGGCACAACTCCATAAATAATATATCCCACATTCATTTTAGACCGGAAATAAAATCCCGACAAACAGTGACCAGGCTCTCTAAAATAGACCAGAATCCACGATTTTGTAGTAGTTTAGCTTATATTTTCGCTTATTTTCCCTAAAAAACCCCAGCGCGTAAAAGGTGATGCAGATGGATCACCCCGGAGATTTTATCCTCCTCATCCACGACAATCAGCGATGTGATTGATTTTTTCTCCATCGTCTGGAGCACAACCGCAGCCATCATATTCCCCGAAACCGTTCCGGGCGAAGGAGACATCAGCCCGGCGGCATTTTCGTGTAGATTCCCGTTCGACCGCTCCAGCGCCCTCCGCAAATCCCCATCTGTTATCACCCCGACCAGGCCACCTGCGCCGTCGATCACACAAGTCATTCCGAGCCCCTTTGAACTCATCTCACGCGTCACCTCATTCAAGGACGCATCACCGGCAACTTGCGGGACGGCCTCCCCGGTCACCATAAGGTCCCGGACCCGAATGAGCTTTCTGCCGAGGGAACCACCCGGATGAAAATCCGCGAAATCCTCCTCGCGAAATCCGCTGGCCTCCAGCACAGCCATGGCCAGCGCATCTCCCATCGCAAGTGTCGCCGTACTGCTCGCGGTGGGAACCAGGTTCATCGGACAAGCCTCCTCGTCCACCGAAACATCGAGGACGGCTCGGGCCTCTTTCGCCAGCGTCGAATCCATTCCCCCGGTGATGGCGATGACCGAAATCCCCAGCCGCCCGAAAACCGGAAGCAAGCGAAGAACCTCATCCGTCTCCCCGCTAAAGGAAAGGACAATCACCACATCATCGCGCGTCACCATCCCCAGATCGCCGTGGACGCCTTCGGCGGGATGAAGGAAAAACGATGGGGCTCCGACGCTCGCCAGCGTCGCTGCGATTTTCTGTCCGACCAGGCCGCTTTTACCCATTCCGGTCACGACGACACGGCCCTTGCAGGCAATGATGAGTTCAACCGCCCGGACAAAATCCTCCCCCAGGCGTCCGGGCAGCCGGCTCAGCGCTTCGGCTTCAATCTGGAGCGTCTTGACGCCACGCCCGATGAGGTCCAATCGCCAAATCTCCGTTTACAAAGTAAATCCAACACCTTCAAAGGAATTTCGACGAAAAAATAGCATTGCCTCCCCTCAATGTCCATAACGGCCCGGAGTCGAATACCACTGCATTTCGTCTCTCGGAGACCATCGGGAGAGATAACCCGCCGGTCTTTTCCTTTACTTCGCCTTCCGGGGCATGCTAGAAAAAAGCTATAATTCCGAGTGTTTCAGGGGCTGGTCATTTCTTCCGGCATTCTTCCAGAGCCGGCCCTTTTATTATCTACCCCTGGAGATCAAACGCCATGTCAGGCCATTCCAAATGGAGCACGATCAAGCGAAAAAAGGGTGTCATCGACGCCAAGCGGGGTAAAATCTTCACCAAGCTAATTCGGGAGATCACCGTCGCCGCGAAAATGGGCGGAGGCGACCCGGACGGCAACCCCCGCCTCCGGATGGCCATTCAAAACGCCAAGGGCGCCAATATGCCCCAGGACAACGTCACCCGCGCCATTTCCAAGGGAACGGGCGACCAGGAAGGGGTCATCTACGAGGAATTCACCTACGAGGCCTACGGGCCCGGCGGCGTCGCCATCCTCATCCCCGTCCTCACCGAAAACCGGAACCGGACGGGCTCCGAGGTCCGCCATATTCTCACGCGCAGAGGCGGGAACCTCGCCGAGCCCAACGCCGTGGCCTGGAATTTCGAGAAAAAAGGCTTTTTCCTCATCCCCGAGGAAGGGGTGGATGAGGACAGCCTCCTTGAGATCGTACTCGATGCCGGGGCCGGCGATATGGAATCCGCCGACGGTCACTACGAGGTCACTTCCGAGCCCGAGACTTATGAAGATATCCGCGCGGCCCTCGAGAAAAACCAGATTCAGATTGAAACCGCGGAAATTTCAATGATCCCGAAAACCACGGTCAAACTCGAGGGGAAACCCGCCGAGCAGATGCTCCGGCTCATCGAGATGCTTGAGGACAACGACGACGTTCAAAACGTCTACGCCAATTTCGATATCTCGGAGGAGGAGATGGCCAAGGTTTCCGCCTGAGCCGCCTCCCCCTCTCCCACCGCCCGGGCGAGGCCGCCTTGCCTGACACCGACAGTTCCTACCGCATCCTGGGGGTCGATCCGGGCCTCGGTGTGACTGGCTACGCCGTTCTCGCCGTCTCGGAGCCTTTCTCGGAACCTCGGCTCGTGGACGGCGGCGTCCTGAGGAGCAACGAGCGGGCCCCCCTTGAGGAGCGCCTCGGAGAGCTCCATCGGGATTTGTCCGAGATCATCGCCACCCTCGAACCCGCCGTCATGGCAGTCGAGGATCTTTACGCACACTATAATCATCCCCGCACCTCGATCATCATGGGCCACGCCCGCGGGGTGATATTCCTGGCCGCCTCCCAGGCCGGAATTTCTGTGCACAGCTATGCGGCAACCGAGATTAAAAAATCTCTCGTCGGCGTCGGCCGCGCCTCGAAGGCCCAGGTTCAACGGATGGTGCAGCAGCGATTGGCGCTCGACGAGCTCCCCGAGCCAAACGATTTCGCCGACGCGGTGGCCGCGGCCTATTGTTTCATCGACCGCACAATCCGCCGCTCCACCGCCGCCCCGGCGGTGAACCAATGATCCGGCGCATCTCGGGTGAGATTGTCGAGATTCTCGATGAAAGCGTCGTCGTGCGCACGGGCGCGGGCCTGTGCTACGAGGCCCAGGTGGGGGCCTACGCCCATCCCGAACTCCAGGCCCTCATGGACACGCGGGAGCCGGTTGAGCTTCACACCCATCACTATCTCGAGGGCAACGTGGCGGCGGGCCAATCCCTCGTTCCCCGGCTCGCGGGTTTTCTCACGGCCGCCGAACGCGATTTTTTCCTTCGCTTCATCAAGGTGCCGGGCCTCAGCCCCCGGAGCGGCATCCGGGCGATGGGTTTCCCGCCCGAGCGAATCGCGGCGGCGATCCTCGCCCACGATATGGGCACACTGACAAAACTCCACGGAATCGGAAAGAAAAAGGCAGAGCAGATCATCTCCAAGCTCGCCGACGAACTCGCGGAATCGGGGATTCCGGCGGGAGCGGAGGCCGCCCGTCCCGCGCAGCCTGAAGCCCCGGGCCAGGACGCCGAAGCGATGGCGATCCTCGTCGGCCAGCTCGGACTGCGCACCCCCGAAGCCGAGGATCTGATAGGCCGCGCGCGGGTGGCGCTGGGCCCCGAGGCGGAGGTTCCCGCTGTTCTCGAGGAAGTCTTCCGCCTCAGGCGGTAAAGGAGCTACCGTGGTCATCGAAAGGCGCGTCTCGGCCCGGGAAGTCAGCCCGGCGGAGGAGCAGGTATTCACCTCGCTCCGCCCCTCCCGGCTCGATCAGTATGTCGGCCAGAAAAATCTCGTCGATAAGCTCCGGATCACCCTCGACGCCGCCGAAGCGCGTGGCGAATCGGTGGGCCACGTTCTTTTTCACGGCCCGCCCGGGCTGGGCAAAACCACACTTTCCCACATCATCGCCCAGGAGATGGGCTCGCGCCTGGTCAAGACCTCGGGCCCCTCGCTCTCCCGGCCCTTCGACCTGGTGGGGATTCTCACCGATCTCCAGGCGGGCGACGTACTTTTCATCGACGAAATCCACCGCATGCCGAGACCGGTCGAGGAATACCTCTACCCGGCGATGGAGGACTTCGAGGTGGACTTCATCTCACAACAGGGCCCGATGGCCCGGTCGATCAAAATCAACCTCAAACGCTTCTCGATCGTGGGCGCCACCACCCGGCCCGGCGCCCTTTCGCCCCCCCTGCGCGACCGCTTCGAGCGCGTTTATCACGTCGATTTTTACTCGGAGGAAGAGCTTCAGGTGATTATCGCCCGGAGCGCCGATCGCCTGGAGCTGAGCATCGAGGAGGGCGCCTCGACCGAACTGGCCCGCCGGAGCCGGGGCACCCCCCGGACGGCGAATCGGCTTCTGCTCTGGGTCCGCGACTTCAGCCTTGCGCGGCGCGACGGCGCCATATCCCTTTCGACCACCCGCGAGGCGCTGGCGATGGACGGCGTGGACGAGGCGGGTCTCGACGCCCTCGACAGGCGCTACTTGCGCACCATCATCGAGCAATACGCGGGCGGCCCGGTGGGTGTCGAAGCCATCGCCGCCACCATGAACGAGGAGAGCGACACCCTCGTTGACGTGGTGGAGCCCTACCTGCTCCGTACAAGCTTTGTTCAGCGCACGCGCGGTGGCCGCCGGGCGACCCCGGCCGCCTTCGCCCATCTCAGCCTGAAGATTCCCGAGGGGCTCCAGGGCGAGCTCTGGTCCGCCGCCGGAAATTCCGCCGTCGGCAATTCCGCCGTCGGCAATTCCGAAGACGGCGAGCCCGAAAACAAGAACACCGGGTAGCGCGGCGCAAATGGACCCGCTCGGCAACATCGGCAAAACCTTCCTCATCGCCGGAGTTGTCATCGCGGCCATCGGCGCCCTGATGATGTTTGGCCCCAGGTTTCCTTGGCCCGGCTCCTGGATCGGCCGCCTTCCGGGCGACATTCACCTGCGCGGAAAGACCTGGAGCTTTCACTTCCCCATCGTCACCTCGATCATCATCAGTGTGGTTCTGACCATCCTCATCAACTTTTTTTCGAAGAAATAGCAGCGGGATATTTCATCAGTGCTCATGCCCGGTCCTCCCCCCGATTGACCCGCCTCCCGCCGGAGGGGAGAATCCGGGAAACGGCATTTTTATTCCGCATTTCTCAAGGGGGAAATCCCATGTCTCATCCTCTTTTCGATCTCACGGGCCAAAAGGCCCTCGTCACCGGAGCGGGCCGGGGCATCGGCCTGACCCTCGCCATCGGCCTCGCCCGGGCGGGCGCGGACGTCGCCCTCGCCGATATCGATTTTTCCGGAGTGGACGCGGGCCGCAGCGAAATCGAGGCGATGGGGCGAAAGTGCGTCCTCATCGAGGCCAACGTCACCGATGGTGATTCGGTGGACCGGATGGTGAGCGAGGCGGCGGCGGGCCTCGGCGGGCTGACAATTCTGGTCAACAACGCGGGCACCAACGTGCGCAAGAAAATGGACGAGCTGACCGAAGAGGACTGGGACCGCGTTCTCGACCTCAACCTCAAGAGCCTTTTTTTCATCACCCGCCGCGCGGGCGAGGAGATGAAAAAAGCGGGCGGCGGCAAGGTCATCAACATGGCCTCGCTGATGGGCTGGTCCGTCTTCCGGAACCCCCGCGGGCAGACCTACGGCCCCTACGCCTCGAGCAAGGGAGGCGTCATCTCGCTCACCCGATCCTTCGCCGTCGAATGGGCGAAGGAAAACATCCAGGTCAACTGCATCTGCCCCACGTTCATCGAGACCCTGCTCACCAAGCCCCTGACCGAAGACCCCGAGGTATTCGGCGCCATCTGCGACAGGACGCCGATGGGCCGCTTCGGCCAGATGGAGGAGTTGATCGGCCCCTGCGTATTTCTCGCCTCCGCCGCCAGCAACCTCGTCACCGGCGAATCGCTGATCGTGGACGGCGGATGGAACGCGGGCTAGAAACAGCCGGAAAGAGACATTCAATCCCGACCATCAGGAGAAACGACCATGATTTACTCCCTTCGCACACATCACGTCATGCCCGGCAAGATGAACGAGTTCCACGAGTTGCGCCGCGAGGCGATTCCATTTTTCGAGAAGCACGGCATCAAGGTCGTCGGCTACTGGAAGACCGAGATCGGACCCTCGCCCACAGTGGTCTCCATGACCGCTTTCGAGAACTGGGCGCAATATGAAAAAGCCCAGAGCGATCTCGTCGCCGACCCCGAGTTCAAAAAGCTGATGAGCCGCTTCCAGGGCCTCAGCCAGAGGACCGACACCGTTATATTGAGGCCCACCGATTACTCGCCCATGCAGTAGGCGACACCCGGATTAGAGGAAGCTTGCTAACAACTTTTTTAGTGGAAAGGTAAATTCCAATGCATTCATTCCGTAAAATCACCGATTCTTTGTACGAAACACCTGTTAATTACGAGGACCGCTCGGAGGGCTTCAAGAGGGCCGATCTGATCGGGAAGGATCAGGGCTCGGTCCACATCGGCTTTTCGCTCGCGGAGCTCGCGCTCGGCGGACGGATAGACGCCTGCGTCCACTCCTACGAGAAAGGGATTTTCATCCTCGAGGGCGAGATCGAGCTCAACCGCGAGGGCAAATGCTTCCGCCTCGGCGAGTTTGACTACGCCCTGATACCCATCGGGACAGCCTACGCCATCAGGAATACAGGAAGTATGCCGGTTAAATGGGTCGAGAAATGCGCCCCCCGGCCCAAGGGGCCCGACGAGTGGGCGGACAGTTTTTTCACGGCCGAGAGTGAATGGAGCGATCCGCTCTCGCCCGATCCGCTGAACCCCGCCTGCCGGATGACGGGACATTTCGACTGGGACCAGCTTCCCCCACACCAGAAGGTCGATAAATACATGTGGGGCTGGTCGAAAAAAATGCTGATGGACCGCGCCTTCGGTAGTCAACAGTTCAATATGTTCATCATCGAGTTCGCGGACGGAGGCCAGACCAACGAACACGAACATCCCTTCGAGGAGGCGTATCTCGTCCTCGAGGGCGAGTGCACCTTCACCGCCGAGGGGGAGGAATACGTCCTGAAGCCGGGGACGATTGCCTGGTCCGGTGTGGGCTCGCCCCACGGGTTTTTCATGGATAAAGGTGTGGCCTGCCGCTGGCTCGAGATCATGACGCCCCAACCCCCGGCACAGAACTGGAACCGCCGCCTCTCGACCTGGGACGATATCCGTGACCGGCTGGCGGAATAGGCCGCAGGCGTAGCCTCGGAAACGTGCGGGCTCATGTACGGCTCTGGCTCGGGCGCGGCCCGCGGGGAGACTTTTTACTCGGAAGGAAAAACAAATGACTCGAACCGCCAGACCGCTTCCGGGCCCTGCCCGGGTCCGGGGTTTTGTTGAAACCGCGCCCGGCGTTTTCGTGGGTCTCAATCTGGGCGGCGGACGGGCGGGAATGAACGCCGGTACGACCCTCGATAAAAAGAACGACGGCGGCGACACGAATTTTGGCCTCATCCTGACCAAAGAAAAGCCTATCGTCATCGACAACGATATCCGGGTGCGGAAGGAATTCTTCGCCGGCATGCGCCGCATCACCCGCAAGGCGCCGGGCCTCCTCCTGAACACCCACCACAACTTCGACCACGCCTCGGACAACGCTCATTTTCACAAGCTGGGAGCCGTATCCTTCGGAGTAAACCACACCCGCCGGGAGATGGAGCGGGAGCAGGCGGCGGGGGTATGGGTGCGCCAGATGGCGGGCCGCATGATCAGGGTGGAGCACCTGATCGGAAAGCTCGCCGCCACCCCGCCCATGGTCACCTTCGAGGAGGAGATGAGCATCCGCTACGGCGGGCGCACCCTCGAAATGATCTACCTCGGGCACTGCCACACCCCGTCGGACACGGTGGTCTGGATGCCCGGGGAGCGGGTACTCTTCGCGGGGGACGCTTTTGACTACCGGACCCATCCGGTTGTCCGGATCGGGAATATCCTGAACTGGATCAAGGCGCTGGGCCGGATGGAGAAATTCCCGGCGCGCCAGATTGTGCCAGGCCACGGCCCCCTTCCGCCCAGGGGGACGAAGTGCCTCGGAGAGCTGACGCTTTATTTCAGGCGGCTGCGCACCCGCACGGCGGCGGCCCTCCGCCGGGAGGGAGGCCCCGCCAGCGCCGCCAGGCGGGTGCGTATGGATGAATACCGGAACTGGCACCGCCCCCACCTCGTCTACGTCAACGCCCTTAAAATGGCCAAGGAACTTCGGGGGAAAGTTTGAAGCGCGTTCTTTTCCTGATGACGGTGAACACCTACCGCGCCTCGGCCTATCTCGAGGCGGCGGATCGGGCTGGAGTGCGGCCTGTCGTGGGGACCGACCGGCCGGACGCGCTCGCCGGCCTGAACCCGGGCGGCTCGATGGTTCTCGATTTTCACGCGCCCGAAAAAGCGGCCAAGGATATCGAGGCTTTCACCCGTGAATATCCCCTGGACGCCGTGATCGCGGTGGACGACGACACCGTAATCGCCGGGGCGATGGCGGCGAAGGCGCTCGGCCTGCCCGCGCACTCCGTCGAGGCCGCTCGGGCCACCCGGAGCAAGTACGAACTCCGAAAAATACTCGACGAGGAGGGGCTGCCCTCTCCGGGATTCCGGCTCGTCGCGGCGGGGGAGGACCCGGCGCCCATCGCCCGCGCGGCCAAGTATCCCTGCATCCTCAAGCCCACTTTCCTCGCGGGGAGCCAGGGCGTCATCCGCGCGGACAACGAGGCGGAATTCACCGCCGCCTACCGCCGGATCGGAAAAATCCTGGAGGACGCCGATGCGAAAGAACGCGGCGGGGCCGAGGCAGGATCAATTCTGACCGAGGACTATATCCCCGGCCGGGAGGCGGCGCTGGAGGGCCTCGTCGCGAGTGGAACACTCCATGTCCTCGCCATTTTCGATAAGCCCGATCCGATGGAGGGGCCGTTTTTTGAGGAAACGATTTACGTGACACCCTCGCGGCTGCCCGAAAAAACACAGGCGGAGATTATCCGGGCCGTGGAGCGTGCCGCGAAGGCCATCGGCCTGCACGACGGGCCGGTGCACGCCGAGGTCCGAGTTAACGACGGCGGGGTCTGGGTGATCGACATCGCAAGCCGCAGCATCGGGGGCAAATGCTCGGGGGCGCTGGATTTCGAAGAGGGCATGAGCCTCGAGGAGCTGATCATCGCC
>JAPYQX010000090.1 GCA_029937135.1 Nitrospinota bacterium | reverse complement strand
GAGCTGCAAGCCTTGCTGATTTCCTCCATCAGAACGGCGTAGGAGATATAGTCCATTTCCGCGCCGCCGTACGCCTCGGGGATCACCCCGCCGAAAAACCCGAGATCCCCCATCTCCTCGATAATTTCGGCCGGAAACCGCCCGTCGATATCGTTTTGACGGGCGACAGGTACAATACGGGTCGCGGCGAATTCGGCGGCGGTCTCCTTGAGGAGCCGCTGCGCATCGTTGAGATTGAAATCCACAGGAGATCAGTCCTCGTAGCTATGGAAACCGCGCCCGCTTTTCCGCCCCAGATGCCCCGCGCGCACCATTTTTTTCAAAAGAAAATTCGGGCGGTAGCGCTGGTCGCCGAGTTCGCGGTAGAGGGTCTCGGTCTTGGCGAGGTGGATGTCCACCCCGATGAGGTCGATCAGCTCGAGCGGCCCCATCGGAAAGCCGCAGCCCATCTTCATCGCCGCGTCGATGTCCTCGGCCGAGGCGAGCCCTTGGGCAAAGACCTCGACGGCCTCGTTGAGCGATCCGGCGAGCACGCGGCTGCCGATTCCGGCGGGGCTGTCGAAGCGGGCCTGGACGGGCTGCTTGCCCAACGTTCGGGCAAGTTCACTCACGGCCTCGACCGTCTCGGGCGCCGTCCCGATGCCGGGCATGATCTCGACCAACTTCATGACGACCGGGGGATTGAAGAAGTGCATCCCGACCACCTTATCGGGCCGGGAAGTGGCCGCCGCCATCTCGCTGATGGAAAGCGAGGTGGTATTGGAGGCGAAGATCGTCCGGTCCGGAGCGGCCTCATCGAGCGCGGTTAAAATCCGCTTTTTGATCTCCATATCCTCGAAAATCGCTTCGATCACAATGTCCGTCTCCGAGGCGGCGGCGTAACCGGTTCCAGCCGTGATGCGGCCGAGAATTTGTTTTTTGTCGTCCTCGCTCATTTTCCCTTGATCGACCCGCCGGGCCATCCGCTTTTCAAGGCCCGCCACGGCGGCTGAAACAATTTCCTCGCTCTGGGCGGTCAGGGTGACGGGGATGCCGCTTTGGGCGAAAATCTGGGCGATGCCCGCGCCCATCGTACCCGCGCCGACCACCATCGCCTTTTTGAATTCCATTTCGTGGGTTCCCCTCTTTCGAGATGATGGCTTCAGGCCAATCTTCAGATTCAGGTTAAGTAGCGGCTATGGGTCAGCCGCGGGCTTCGTGTCAGCCGCCGGCTTAAGGGACGAGCCATAGGCTCCGGATCAGGCGGCGATGCGCTGGACGACGACGGCGACGCCCTGGCCGCCGCCGATGCAGGCGCTCACCACGCCGAACTCCCCGCCCCGCTGTTCAAGAGCGCTCAGGCAGGTGGCCATGAGCTTTCCGCCGGTCGCGCCAACCGGGTGTCCGAGCGCGATGGCGCCGCCGTGGACGTTGAGCTTATTCCGGTCCCACGCGAGCTCGCGCTCGCAGGCGATGACTTGAACGGCGAAGGCCTCGTTCACCTCTATCAGGTCCATGTCACCGAGGTTAAGACCCGCGCGCTCCAGCGCCCTGGGTATCGCCGTCACCGGCCCCAGCCCCATGAACCGGGGCTCGACGCCCGTCGAGGCGTAGCCCCTGAGCACGGCGATGGGCTTCGCGCCAAGTTCATCGGCTCTCTCGCGCGAGGCGAGGACAAGGGCCGAACCAGCGTCCGCCTGGGTGCAGGCGTTTCCGGCGGTGACCGAGCCGGTGTCGTTGAAAACGGGCTTGAGCTTGCCGAGTTTTTCCATCGAAAGCCCTCCGCGCGGGGTCTCGTCGGCGCCGAAGGAATTGACCTCGCCCTTTCGCCCCTTGATTTCGACCGGGACGATCTCGGCAGTGAATTTACCGCCCGCGATCGCGGCGGCGGCCTTTTCCTGGCTTTCGAGGGCGTAGGCGTCCTGCTCCTCGCGCCCGATGTTGTAGCGCTCGGCGAGGTTCTCGGCCGTGTTCCCCATCAACTCGCCCGCCAGCGGACACATGTAGCCATCCTTGTAGATCAGGTCGAGAAACTCGGCATGACCGAATCGGTTACCCCAGCGCGCGCCCGGCTGGACGTAGGGGACGTTCGTCGTGCTCTCGGCCCCGCCGGCGAGGACGATATCGGCGTCGCCCGCCCGGATGGCCTGGGCGCCCAGCGCGGCCGCCTTGAGGCTCGAACCGCAGCGCTTGTTGATGGTGTAGGCGGGGACTTCCACGGGCAGCCCGGCGCCCACCGAAATCAGGCGCGCCGAATTCGGGCCCACGGCCGTCTGCCACCCGTTGCCGATGACGGTTTCATCGAAATCCCCGGGGGCGATGCCCGAGCGGCGGATGGCCTCCCTCGCCGCGTGGACGCCGAGGTCCACCACGCTCATCGTTTTAAACGAGCCGCCGAAGGCGCCTCCGGCGGTCCGCACGCTGCTCAGGATAACGACTTCTCTCATGCGAGTGGGCTCCTGTCATGTTTCCGGCGATGCCGGAAATTCTGGTTCGGATTCGTGAATTCGGGGGTTCGATTGGGCCCGCGCGGCGCGGCCTGCCAGGCATCTCTGCCAGGCATCTCCCGCCGGGCATGGTCCACAAGCCAAGAGTTTTATGGCACACCGGCCCGGGAGCGGCAAGACGGCGGGACCGGGCGCCAAGAGCGGCGGCATGGAAGCGGCCAGACGGCTGGATGGTGAATCAGGAGGTAGAGACACAAGAAGTGTAGAAACGGGAAAGCCCGCCTCGTTAAGCCTTTTCGGCGGGGACGCGGAGGTCTTCCAGGGCATCGAGAAAATCGCGGGGCGGTTCGGCCTCGAGGGCGCAGAGCGCTCCTCCCACCGGATGATCGAACTCGAGCCGGTAGGCATGAAGCGCCTGACGGCCGATCAGGATCTCGGTCTCTTTTTTCCGGGGGCGCTTTCCTCTACTCGGCAACCTCCCCCGCCCGTAGACCGGATCCCCCAGGACGGGAAACCCGATGTGGTTGAGATGGACCCTGATCTGGTGGGTCCGGCCCGTTTCGAGACGCACCTCCAATAGCGCCGCCTTCGTCAGGACCTCGCGCACGCTGTAGTGGGTGACCGCCTCCCTCCCCCCTTCGGTGATGGCCATCGCCGTTCGGCGGGTGCGGTGGCGTCCGATGGGGGCGTCGATGGTGCCGCTGCTTCTCGGCGGCACGCCCCGGACAATGGACAGGTAGCGGCGGCTGATCCGCCGGGCCTTGAGGGCGTCCGAGAGGCGGCGGTGAACAATGTCCGCCTTGGCGACGATGAGGAGGCCCGAGGTGTCCTTGTCGAGGCGGTGGACGATGCCGGGCCGCTCGACGCCGCCGATGCCCGAGAGCTGGCCCCGGCAGTGATGAAGGAGCGCGGCGACAAGAGTGCCCTCGCGGTTCCCGGCTCCGGGGTGGACCACCATGCCCGGCGGCTTGTTGACGACGAGAAGGTGCTCATCCTCGAAGCGAATATCGAGCGGAATATCCTCGGGGGCGAGGCGGTGGGGCTCGGGGGGCGGGATATTAACCTCGATGCGCGCCCCGGGCGGCACTTTACCGCTCGCCTTGAGGGCGGCCGCCCCATTGACGAGAACGCGGCCCTCCCGGATCAGCGCCTGAAGCCGAGCCCGCGAGAGGGCGGGAAACTCGGATACCAGATAGGCGTCCAGGCGCGGGGCCCCCTTTTCGCAATCGCGCCTGAATTTTTCCACCGCCATGCGCCCTACAATTTCACCAGCGAGGCGATTACGCGGGTGCGCCGGTAGGCCGAGCCTCGAATCCGGGTCCCCTCGGCGACGATATTGTGATAACCAATCCCGGCGAGAAACCACCCTTCGGCCATTTCGAGGCCCGTGCCATAGGCAAGCGGGCGGTGGTCGTCCCCGCGCACGATGCGCAGATGGTATTTGTCCTCGAGGAAAAGCAGGCGATTCAAGAAAATCGAGGCGCTTTTCTGGGCCACCTTGCCCTGAATCGGAATGGGTTTGTCGTACAGGTCCATGAGCGCGCGGACGCCCCGGTAGATCGCCACCGCGAGCACCGCCCCCGCCGCCGGGAGGATAAATTCCCACCGGGTGATTCCTGTCCAGAACCCCGAAAAAATCGCCAGAACGATGGCCGCCGCGCTCAGGCCCCCGGCCACGCTCCAGAAAACAACGGCGTTCCTCAGATAGTGGGCCCCGTATCCCCGCGCCGTGACCACGGGCGGATCGACCGGGTTCGGGCCCTGGGATTGGTTCCGTGGAGTGGCGAACATTCGATTAATTGCTCCCGCGCCCCTCGGGCGGCTTTCCTCCGGGAACAGCTCCACCGGGGGCATTCCCGCCGGACGATTTCCCGCCGGAGGGTTCCGCCTCCGGTTGGCCAATCTCAGGCTCGCCAGCCTCAGGCTCGCCGTATGGGTTCGTGAACAGGTCCAGCGCGAGCAGCGCCACGCCCACGCTGATGCACGAGTCGGCCACATTAAACGCAGGCCAGTAAAAATCGCCGTAGTAGAAAAGAATGAAGTCTATCACCCCGCCGTGGACCACCCGGTCGATGAGGTTCCCCATCCCCCCGCCGAAGATCAGGATCAGGCCGTATCGCCCCCAGCGGGTCACGGGCGGGCTATAGCGATGAAAATAGAAGACGAAGACCAGGGCCGCGAGGGTGGCCACGATGAAAAAGGTCCGGCCCCAGAAGGGAGGGAACCAGGCGAAGAGGCTGAACGCCCCTCCCCGGTTCCGGAAATAGGTGAGACTCAGGAAACCGGGGATGATCGGCCGGCTTTCGTTGAGAAAGAGGCTCGCCACAACGGCGTACTTGGTGATTTGATCGAGAAGCACGAGCAGGGCCGAAACGGAGAGGAACGTGGCGAGCGGGGTGCGGCGGCTCACGAAATTTTTTCGGCCGCGATCCGGGCGCAGCGGGCGGAAAGGTCCGGATAGCGGGGGTCCGAGCCAACGTCCTCCGAGATTTTCCAGGACATGGCGCATTTTTGGCCCGCCGCCTCGCTTACCTCGACGGCCAGCCCCTCGATCTCCTCGCTTCGGAACGCGCCGTTTGAGGGTTGATCCCCCTCCCCGGCCAGCTTCGCTCCCGAGACGATGAAGACATCCTCCATCTCGCCCTCGAGCGGGGAGAGGCTGCCCACCAGATCGGCGGGGGCGAAAACCCTCACCTCGAAGTTGAGGGAGCTTCCCTTGCCCTTGCCCTCCTGCGCCTGGCGAGTCGCCTCGAGCGCCTTGAGGACCTCCCCCCTGACGCGCAGGAGCGGCTCCCATTTTTCCTCGAGCGCCGGGTCGCGGCGGGCGGCGTCCACCTCCGGGAAAGGCGCGAGGTGGATACTCCCGCCGTGCGTCATCGGCGTGCGGCGGTAGGCCTCCTCGGCCGTGAAGGAGAGGATGGGCGCCATCAGGCGGAGAAGCGCGTCGAGAATCTCGTGCATCGTCGTCATCCCCGCCAGGCGGTCCCGATCTCCGGGCATGGCGATGTAGATCCTGTCCTTGAGCACATCAAGATAGAATGCCGACAGATCCACGGCGCAGAAATTATTCAGCGCGTGGTAGACGAGGTGAAAATCGTAGCTATCGTAGGACGTTTTGACACGCTCGATGAGCCGGTCGAGGCGGCTGACGATGAGGCGGTCGATCTCGGGCCGATCCCCGAGGGGAACCGAATTGCTCGCGGGGTCGAAATCCTCATAGTCGTGAAGATTGCCGAGCATGAAGCGGCAGGTGTTCCTGATCCGCCGGTAGGCCTCGGCCAGCCGGGTGAGGATTTCCTGGGAGATGCGGATGTCCTCCCGGTAATTTTCCCCGGCCACCCAGAGGCGCAGAATCTCGGCCCCGTATTTTTTGATCACGTTTTCGGGAGGCATTGTGTTGCCGAGGCTCTTGCTCATCTTCTTGCCCCGGCCGTCCACGACGTAGCCGTGGGTGAGGACTTCCCGGTAGGGGGCCGTATCGCGCATTCCGACAGCCGCCAGGAGCGAGCTGTGGAACCAGCCGCGGTGCTGATCGCTTCCCTCGAGGTACATGTCCGCCGGCCAGGTGAGATCGGGGTGTTTCTCCAGGACGGCGGCCTGGCTCACCCCCGAGTCGAACCAGACATCGAGAATATCCGTCTCTTTTTTGAACGAGGCGCCGCCGCACGAGGGGCATACGAACCCGCCGGGAAGAAGCTCTCCCGCCTCTTTCTCGAACCAGATATCCGCCCCGTGGTCCTCCATCTGATCGGCGACATAATCGGCCACCTTCGCGTCCACGACGACATGGGCGCAGCCCTCGCAGTGAAACGCGACAATGGGCACGCCCCAGGAGCGCTGGCGCGAGATGCACCAGTCCGGCCGGTTTTCGATCATTCCGTGGATTCGCTCCTCGCCCCAGCGGGGGTACCACTTCACCTTGCGGATTTCGTCAAGCGATTTCTGGCGGAGATCGCCTTGTTCCATGGAGATGAACCACTGCGGGGTGGCCCGGAAGATCGTGGGCCGGTGGCTGCGCCAATCATGCGGATAGGGATGCTCATAATCCTCGACGGCGAAGAGGCGGCCATTCGTCCGGAGGAATTCGATGATGTTGGGATTGGCGTCGAAGACGAATTGGCCCGCGAAGTGCTCGATCTCCCCGGTGAACTTTCCATCATCGCCAACCGGGCTATAGGTCTCAAGGCCATGCTTGAGGCCGGTTTCGTAGTCGTCCCGGCCGTGGCCCGGCGCGGTGTGAACAACGCCGGTCCCCTGCTCGAGGGTGACATAGCGGGCGTTGACGACGAGGGAGTCACGGTCGATCCAGGGATGGCGCGCCTTGAGCCCATCGAGCGCACCGCCCGGAAACGCGGCGATTTTCTCGAACGAGGCTGCCTCCTCGCCGGCAAGCTCGGCCAGGCGCGGTAGAAAATGCTCGTGAAAGATCAGAACCTCATCTCCCCGCCGGAAGAGGCTGTAATCAAGCCCCTCGTTGAACGCCAGAGCCAGGTTCGCCGGGAGTGTCCAGGGTGTGGTCGTCCAGATCAGGACGGAGGGGTTCCCCCCCGAGAGGAGCCCCCTTAACTCGGGAACTTTCTCCTCCCACTCGGCCGCCTGCGCCTCCGCGATGGGAAAGCGGACGTAAATGCTCTGCGTCGTTACGTCTTCGTATTCAACCTCGGCCTCGGCCAGCGCGGTCCGCAGGCCCGGCGCCCAGTGAACGGGCTTGAGCCCGAGGTAGACGCTGCCGTTTTCCATGAAGCGGGCCAGCTGGCGGACAGTCGCCGCCTCGTAGCCGTAGCTCATCGTGAGATAGGGACGATCCCAGTCGCCGAGAATGCCGAGGCGCTTGAACTCCTCGCGCTGAATGTCGATGAACTTTTCGGCGTACTCGCGACACATCCCCCGCTTTTCCACCGCGTCGATCTCGAAGCGGCGCTTGCCCAGCTCCTTGTCCACCTGATGCTCGATGGGCAGGCCGTGGCAGTCCCAGCCGGGAACGTAGACCGCGTTGAAGCCCGACATCTGCTTTGCCTTGACGATGATGTCCTTGAGGATTTTGTTGAGGACGGTTCCCATGTGGATATGCCCGTTCGCATAGGGCGGCCCGTCGTGGAGGATGTATTTTTTCCGGTCCGCCGCCGACTCGCGGAGCTTTTCGTAGAGACACCCTTCACTCCACGAGGCGAGCATCTCGGGCTCGCGCACGGGGAGGTTTCCCTTCATCGGGAAAGCGGTCTTGGGCAGGTTGAGTAGCGTCTTGTAGTCGTTGCTCATTTGGTTTCCATTATCCTTGGCGAGTTGAGACAGGAGACCCCGCCGGCACCGGCATCTTTCCGAGACCGGCGGCTTCACGCACCCGTTTCATCGTCGCCTGGGCCTCGGCCCGCGCCCGCGCGCCCCCCTCCAAGAGGACGGATTCCACGTATCCGGGGTCGCCCTCGAGCCGACGCCGCTCCTCGCGGTAGGGACCGAAGGCATCGTTGATTTTATCGAGGAGCATGTTTTTCGCGTCTCCGTATCCGAATCCACCGGCGCGGTATTTGGCGGCGAGTTCTTCCTGTTCGGCTTCGGTGGAAAAAAGCTTGTAGAGCGCGAATACATTGCACCCTTCCGGATTCTTGGGCTCCTCGAGCGGGGTGGAGTCGGTGACGATGGACATGACCCGCTTCCGGAGCGGCTTGCCCTCCTGAAAAATCTCGATGGCGTTGTTGTAGCTCTTGCTCATCTTTTGCCCGTCGATGCCGGGCACCTTGGCCCCGGCGTCGAGGCGGGGCTTGGGCAAGGGAAACACCTCGCCATAAGTATTGTTGAACGATTGGGCCATGTCGCGCGTCATCTCGATGTGCTGTATCTGATCCTCCCCAACGGGGACGATGTGCGAGCGGTAGATCAGGATATCCGCCGCCATGAGCATTGGGTAGTAGTAGAGGCCGACCGAGGCGGCGACCCCCCGCTGGACCTTGTCCTTATAAGAGGTGGCGCGGTCGAGGAGCCCCTTGGCCGTCACGGCGGAGAGCACCCATGCCAGCTCGGCCACCTCGGGCACGTCGGACTGGCGGAAAAAGACAGCCTTGCCGGGATCGAGGCCCAGGGCGAGGTAGTCGAGGGCGACATCGGTCGTCTGGCTCTCGAGAAGTTTCGCCTCCTGGACCGTGGTCATCGCATGGTAGTTGGCGATGAAATAAAAGGCCTCGCCCTCATCCTGGAGGGCGATGTGCTGCCGGAGGGCGCCAAAGTAGTTGCCCAGGTGCAGCCTTCCCGAAGGCTGAACGCCCGAGAGAAACCTCACCGGTCCTTTATTCCCGCCGCCGTCGTCCGCCATCGTCCTCTCAAGCAAAGCCCGCTACATCAGGCCGAAAACGCGCAAAAAATTCCTGGCCAACACCTGCTCGCCGAGCATGAGTGTTCTGTATATCGGTCCCATGATCCAGTGTAAACCGCCGATCAGGAGCAGGCCCATGACGACGAAAAACCCGTAGGCTTCTGTCTGGCCGTATCGCCAGGCCCACCGCCGGGGCAGGAGACCCATCAATATGCGCCCGCCGTCGAAGGGCAGGATGGGGATCAGGTTGAAGGCGGCCAGGGCCGTATTCACCCGGAAGCTCGCCACGATCATCAGGGCAACGGGCCGGCCGATAGGTCCATTCTGAAGCTCGAAGCGTGCCACGAAATGGAGGACCACAAGGCTCGCGATGGCCAGAAGAAAATTCGTCACCGGCCCCGCGAGCGCCACCCACAGCATCCCCCGGTGGGGGTTGCGCAGGTTGCGGATATTCACCGGGACGGGCTTGGCCCATCCGAAACCGATCCCGGCGGCCATCGAAATGGCGAAGGCGAGCGTGCCCATCGGGTCGAGGTGAACAAGGGGGTTCAGGTTCAGCCGCCCCATCTGCCGCGCCGTCGGGTCGCCGAGCTTGTCGGCCGCCCAGCCGTGAGCCACCTCGTGGAGAGTGAGGGCAAAGAGTATCGCCGGAAGAGCGATGGCGAGCTGTTGAATATAATCGGATGAGAACAAAACGCGCCTTTTCGTCAGTGTCCCGGCGGGGACCGCCCCGGTCGAGACCGTCTCAAAGAAGACCGATTGCAGCCCTCCCCCGGGGAGGGCCAAAAAAACCAATGGATTCTAAGGTCTCGGGGGGAGAGCGGTCAACGCGGGAAAAGATCATGAAAATCCCCTCCCTGGAGGAAATCTTCGGGAGGGGAGGAGGATCATAACGAGCGGGGGATCATAAAACC
>JAPYQX010000089.1 GCA_029937135.1 Nitrospinota bacterium | reverse complement strand
CAGAAAAGACTAAAAGGACAGTATATATACTTAGGGGCGTTTTATTTTGTCCGCAGATCGACGAGGCGGCGCGCCTTGAGGTTTTTCATGGGGTCGTGAATCTCCCCCTCGGCGGTGAATTCCACCTCGGGTGTCACCATCACCGCCGTCCGGACCCGGCCGGGCACCTCGCCGGCCAGCCGCCCGCGTTCGGCTTCGGGCGCCTCGATCCGGACGATGAGTTCGTCCATCGAATCGGGATCCGAGGGCTCGCTCTTCCGGATGACGAGCTGAAACTCCCTGATCGCCCGGTCGGCCGAGAGCACTTCGTAAACGAGATCCGGGTTCATCAACATCCCCTTGACCTTTACCAGATCGCCCGTCCGCCGCGGCGGGCTCACGATTCGCTCCCCGAGGCGGCCGCAGTGGAAGCAGGCCTCCAGCCGGAGGCCGATGAGATCGCCGATCAGGTAGCGCAGGAGGACTGTCCCCCGCCGGTGGAGATGGGTGAGCGCAACAGCCCCCTCCTCCCCCTCGGGCAACCGCCGCCCCGTATCGGGGTCCACGACCTCAAGATAATAGAGTTCGGGGACCACGTTGTGCGGGAGGGCTTCACCCGTGCACTGAACGAATCCCCCCTGCATTTCGGTGGCGGCGTAGCGCACGCGCACCTGTGGGTCCTTCGCGCCGAAGTGGCGCAAATGATCCATGTACTCCTCCCGCAGGGCGGCGCTCACGGCCTCGCCCGTCGTCAACACCATCCGTGCCCGGTCCAGCCGCGCTCCCCGCTCCCGGGCGAGGCGCAGGAATCGCCTAACGAAGCTGGGAACCCCCCAGATAACCGTCGCCCCCGCCGCCGCCACGATATCGACGGCCTCGCCGAGGTTCCGGCGCACCGGGTAGTCCGCGTGGGGGCTCCCTGTCAGCGCGCTCACAATCGGAATACCCAGGATTTCCGCCGACCGCACGGCACAGAGAAAAGCCCCCGTGGGCATCGGCGAGAGGGGGTAGAGATTCGCGATCAAGTCGTCGGGCCGAAGGCCCTCGGTCTCGTTGCAGGCCCGGGCCTGCATCATGATGTGGTACTGGTCGTGGGTGGTGTTGAAAAAGGGCGAGGGCCGGCCGCTAGTGGTCCCCGTCGTATAGGCGATGTTCCAAAGGGTGCGCTCCTCGAACGAAAGATCACCGGCCAGCTCGGGGTCGAGCGAGAAAGCCCCGGGGTCGGCCATGAAATCGCTCTTTTCCGTCAGCGGCAATTTCTCGAGATCGTCGAGGGTGCGGATACTGTCGGGGGAAATATTCCTCTCTTCAAACCGTTTTTTATAAAAAGGGTGCGCCCGGGCGCAAAGCGCCACAGTCCGGCGAAGGCGCGTCTCCCTCAATTCTCGAAGTTTTTGAAACTCCCTAAACTCCTCCGGCGGCTCCACTAGAAAATTTTCGCCTTGCGCTGAAGGTTGCGAACATACCCGATGATCTGGGCCACATCCCCGCGCTTCACCCGCGGCAGGGGTTTCATGTCGCCAAATCGCCAGTGATGCTGGCGCACCCCCCGCTCGACGGCGAGATAGAAGGCGATGTCGCCGTGGTGGTTCGGCTCGTAATACCGGTGTACGAGGGGCGGACCCTTGTCCGTGCCCTTCGCGCCCCTGCCGTGGCACTGCATGCAGTTCTGAAGGAAGAGGGTGCGCCCCTTCGCCAGGGTAACCGCGGGCCCAGCGGTGGCCGGAGGCCCGGAGACAGCGGCCGTGCCCTGGGGGGATTTCGTGGGGCTGGGCACGAGGAAAAAAATGGCGGCGACGGCGATAACGGCGACCACCGAGAAAACGGCAATTCTGTTCATCAAGGAAATTCCTTTCAATAATGCTTCCGAAAAAAAACGCGCGGGCCGCTTTTCCCTGTTCGGGGCCTGATCGGGACAAAACCCGGCGAATCGGAGAATATCAGTTTTTGGGGAGTGTTTTCTCCTCAATCATTGAACAACCGGCCCGCCTCGGTTATCTTACGGCCTACAACCCATCATTTAAGTGAATTCATGCTCCGGAGGTCTACCATGCCCCACCCCGATTTTCTCCGCGCCGAGCGCCACATTTACGAGGACCCGCTCCGCCGGACTTTGATGGACATGGTGAACATCCCGAGCCCCACGGGGGGCGAGAGTGAGATGGCGGCCTACCTCGAGGGACGGTTGCGCCGGGCGAGCCTCCGGACCCATCTTCAGGAAGTCAGCGCCGGCCGGCCCAACATCGTGGGCACCCTCTCCGGCACGGGCGGGGGAGTCAACCTGCTCTTCACCGGGCACATGGACACTTCATATAGCGGCGACGAGGACTTCCTCGACGGCGAGGGCTTCAAGCCAAGGGCCGTCTACCGCGACGGGTGGATATGGGGACTCGGCGCCAACAACATGAAGAGCGGTCTCGCCTGCGCCCTCGTGGCGATTGAAGCCATCGCCGAGGAGGGAATCTCCCTTCCCGGCGATATTTCCCTTGCCGGGGTGGTGGGAGAAATCGAAAAAGCGCCCATCGAGGAGTTTCAGGGGGAATCCTTCGCGGGCTACGGAACCGGGACGCGCTACCTCATCACCCACGGCGTCACGGCGGACTGCGCCATCCTGGCCGAGCCCACCTCGCTCCAGGTCTCGAACGCCAACATGGGCTGCATCTGGGCGAAGATCACCGCCACCGGAACGATGGCCCATAGCGCCTACGGGAAAAAACCGGGCCACCGGAACGCCGTCGAGGAAATTCACCGTATCCAGTCGGCGGTGATGGATTGGGCGCCCGGCTACAGCGAGCGGAACGAATTCATGGGCGAGCGCCCCTCGGTGACGATCGCCGCCGTGAGAGGCGGGCTGATTTGGCGCCTTTCGAGGAATCCTTTCGAGGCGAGTCTTTACATCGACGTGCGAACCGTCCCGGGGCAAACGGCGGACCAGGTGAAGCGCGAGCTGCGGGCGCTCCTCAAAAGCGACGCCGAGAAAAGCGGCGGGCCCGAGGCCGAGCTTTCGTTCTACGTGAACGACCCGGCCACACTGATCGACCCCGGCCAGCCCGTTATCGGGGCGATGCGGGCCGCCCACGAGGAGATCACCGGCTCTGCGGCCGAGCCCGTCATCCGACTGCCCGCCGCCGACTCCACCCACTTCAACCACTACGGCATTCCCTGCGCTGTTTACGGGCCGGGGGGCTTCTCCCACCCCGACTCCGGGACCTGGATGCATGCCGCCGGCGAGCACATCTCGGTCGCGAACATGCTCATAGCCGCACGGGTCTACCTCGCCGCCGCCCTCGACATCTGCGGCCGGCCGGCGGCCTGAAAAGGAGTTTCCATGTCTCCCGATCCCATCACCGTTGCTCACGAGGACGAGCGCGGCCGGATATACTTCGCCGATTCGATGACCTATTTCGACGACCGCGTCACGGGCCGCGACGTGATCATGTCGGGCTCCTACGCGGCTGGCCCGACGCTTTCATGGGCGCTCAAGGTGGGCGCGAAGGCGGGGATCGCCCACGCCGCCGGTGTGGGAAAAGACGATGCCGGAATCAGCGGCCTCGCCCTCGCTGATCGGTTCGGGATGCCCGCCGCCGCCTGCGAGACCATGTCGGCCCGCCTCGCGGACGGTGAATCCGTCCATGCCGGTAAAATCGGGCACGCGAACGAAACCGCCCGAAAGCTCGGCGTCGAGATCGGGCAGTTGATAGCCGAGGCCGCCCTGAAAATGCTCGACGGCCCGGTCCGCGAGCCCACAGATCCGGGGTCAGGCGGCGTCTCGAACGAAATCCTCACACTCGAGGAGACAGCGAGCGGCGGCATCTACGCCTCGTGGGGGATTCCCGTCCTCCGCTCGATCAAGGAGCCCCGGCCCAACGACGTATTCGTCCAGGCCTCCCACTGCGGGGCCACCCTCGCGAAATTCGTTATTCCACTGAAACTCAAGGGAGTGCTCGCCAACGATGCCGGCCTGGGAAAGGACAACTCGGGAATTTCCTCGCTCGGCCCGCTGGCCGAGGCGGGGATCGCCGCCGCCGTCGTCGGCGCCATGAGCGCGCGCATCGGCGACGTGATGAGCACCTGGAACGACGGGGTGATTTCGGTGGTGAACGCCGTGGCCGAGGCACGGGGCGTCCGCACGGGGATGACGACGGCCGAGGCCGCCCGAAAAATGCTCTAGGTGTTTTACCGGGGCTTCACCGCCCGGGGCTTCACTGCCCGTACGACGGCGCTCTCGAGCCCTTCGACAAGATAGGGCATGCGGCTCACTATCTCGGCCTCCTCGAAACCCGCCTCGCGCAGGCCGCCGAGATATTCCTCCTCGCTGATCGCCCCCGAGATGCAGGCGCACCACTCATCCGTCGAGCCCTCGCCCTTGAACCCGGCCCCCCTGATGACATCCGAGACAACAAACCGCCCGCCGGGCCTGAGTACGCGGTGGGATTCCCTGAAAACCGCCGCCTTGTCGGGCGAGAGGTTGATCACGCAGTTTGAGATGATCGCGTCCACCTCGCCGTCCGCGACCGGCATCGCCTCCATCTCGCCCTTTCGGAACTCGACGTTCCCGAGGCCCATCTTCCCGAGATTCTCCTCGGCCTTGGCGAGCATGGCGTCGGTCATGTCCAGCCCGATGCTCCGCCCGGAGTCGCCCACCTCGCCGGCGGCAAGAAAACAGTCCAGCCCCGCGCCCGAGCCCAGATCGAGAACGGTCTCGCCCGCCTTGAGCCCGGCGATTTCGATCGGGTTGCCGCAGGCGGCGTTCGACTCGACCAGCCCGGCCGGAAGCTCCGCCACACGCTCCTCGGCGTAGCCGCTCGCCACGAGGCTTTCGACGCCCACCAGCATCTCGCCCCCGCCGCAGCAACTCTCCGTCCCCTCGGCCACCTTCGAGTACAAATCCCGAATCGCCTCCTTAACGTCTCCGCCACCGGGGCCGGTGTTTTCAGGACTTGAACCGCAACAAGCATCCGCCATCTGATTTTACTCCTCGAAAAGACTGGCCCCGCGGGCGGCACGCCAGTGCGGCCGGTGAATAGTCGTCATCAACAATAACGCCCGGCATCCTCCCCTATTCCCCCCAAGGATCGCAAGGGATTTAACAGGGGACAGCGGGAGGGGACGGAACTCATCTCAAAACACAGAGTTCGCCGCTCCTCGCGAAAGACGGAGTTCGCCGCTCCTCGCGGCGAACTCACCAAAGAGATTTGAGGCGGCCGCCGTCGAGGTTGAGCGATACACCGGTGATATAGCTCGCCCGATCCGAGCACAAAAAGGCGATGGCGTCTGCAAGCTCTTCGGGCTTGCCGAACCGGTTCAGCGCGTTTTTCCGGGCGGCGCGGCGGCGGGCCTCCTCCTCGTTCTCGGCCCCGACCTCCTCGGCCAGCCCCACCGCGTTTCGCCGCCAGAGGTCGGTGTCCACCCAGCCCGGACAGACAGCGTTGACGTTAATGCCTTCCTCACCAAACTCGGTCGAAAGCGATTTCGTCAGGTTGAGCAGCGCGGCATTCGTCATTCCGCTGCCGAACATATAAGGGTCGGGCTCTTTTCCGGCCCCGCCGATCATATTCACGACGCGCCCCCAGCCGCCCTCCCGCATATGAGGAACCACGGCGCGAATCATCCGGATAAACCCGAAGAGTTTAGTATTGAGCTGGGTCTGGAGCCCATCATCGACCAGCACCTCGAAGCGCCCCGAACTCATCTCCCCGGCGTTGTTCACCAGAATATCCACCCCGCCGAAAGCTTCCACCGCCGCGCCGACAACCTTCTCGGCTTCACCTTCCACCGAGGTATCCGCCTGAATCGATATGACCTCGCCGCCCGATTCGGACTCGAGCTCCTCCCGGGCCGCGCTCAGCCCCTCCTCGCCCCTCGCGCAGATGAGAACCCGCGCGCCTTCCTCCAGAAATCGCTTCGCCGCCTGATAACCGATCCCCCGGCTCCCGCCCGTCACAATCGCGCGTTTGTCCTTGAGTCCCAGATCCATATTCACCTCGAAAATATCGGGAAAGAAGCTTTGAGATTACCACAAATTCCCTTCCCCTCCCCAGGGCGCCCCCTCCCCCCTGCGGGGCCTTTATCAAACCTTCACAAGTTCGTGGTATCTCTACAGTGAGACATGTGGCGCTGTTAAGAGCCGCAATCATCCCGGACGGAGAATGAACACATGAGCGACAGATCGTTCGCGCCGATACTGATCATCGAGGATGAGCGCAATATCGCCGCGCTGGTGGCTAAATACCTCGCGCGGGAGGGCTTTGAGTCCATCATCGCCCACGACGGCGAGGTGGGGCTGGAGATGGTCGAGAAGCGCCGGCCGGGTTTCGTCATCCTCGACCTGATGCTTCCGGGCATGGACGGCTGGCATCTGCCGGGCGATCCGAAAATTCTCGGATGTACCGATACTGATCCTGACGGCGCGCGAGGAGGAGATGGACCGGGTGCTCGGCCTCTCGCTCGGGGCGGACGATTATGTGGTCAAGCCCTTCAGCCCGCGCGAGCTTGTCGAGCGGGTGAAGGCGATACTGAGGCGGGTGCGCCCGGGCGCCGGGCCTGCTTCGGGACCCCTCCGGAACGGAGAGCTGGTGCTCGAGCCCGACAAGCACAAGGTCACCTTGGCGGGCCGCACGGTTCCGCTCACGCCCTCGGAATTCAAGCTCCTCGACACCCTGATGAGCTCGCCGGGCCGGGTCTTTTCAAGAGAGGACCTGCTCGGGCGCCTCTACCTGCACGAGGAAAGCGTCATTGACCGCGTTATCGACGTTCACATCGGTAATCTACGCCAGAAGATCGAGGCCGACTCCTCGAAGCCCGCCTATGTCCTGACGGTGCGCGGGGTGGGCTACCGCTTCGCCGAGCCCGGCGAGGGGCCGGACTTCGACGCAGAACCGGCCAGCACGAAACCGGACCTCGGCGAAAAACCTGTTCCCGGCGGGGGGACCCCGCCCGGAGGCGGTGATGCGCAATAGCCTTTTGCTGAGACTCCTGGCGATCAACCTGCCCGTCATCGGGGTGGTCATCCTCGTCGTCTGGCTGGCCATCGACTTTCTCGCGGCTGATTATTTCTCGGTTCTGATGGAGAAATACCATATCTCGCCCACGAACTCGCACCAGATGTTCGTCGAGGCCATCCGCAGCTATCTCATCTGGGCGAGCCTCATCGCCGTCGGGCTGGCCGGAAATTTGAAAAATATTTTCGGCACCGCGAACGGCAGTGGACTTCTGGGCGCGATGTCGAAGCTCTTTGGCAGGAGCGGGGGCGGCGGGATGTCGGGGATTTTCGGGAGCGCGGGCGGCGGGGGGATGCTCGGCGATCTCACCGGGATCTTTGGAAACCTGAGCAGCAGTCTCGGCGGCCTGAGCGGCAGCCTGAGCGGCATTTTCGGTAGCATCGGGGGCGCCGGGGGCGATGGAGGCCTCGCCGCTGCCGGAAGCATTTTGAAAAGCATCACCGGAGGCGGCTTCGGCGGGGTCGGCAACATTCTTGCAAGCCTGACCGGCGGCGGAAGCGACGGCCTCGGCGGGACGCTGGGCGCGATTGGAGGGACGGTCGGAAGCATTCTGGACAACACCGTGGGCAAGATATTCAAGTTCGCGGATGGCGGCCTCGTCACCCGCCCCACGCTGGGCCTCGTCGGCGAGGCCGGGCCCGAGCTCATCCTGCCCCTTAAAATGTTCGAAACCCAAAAGGCCCACGTCCAGAAGATCAACGCCTCCCTCCTTCAATCCCCGTTTTACAACGACCTCAGGCGGCTCGGGGAAACCCTGGACCGGGGAGAGGAGGACCGCGACCGCATGTACGCCACCCGGGCGAGGGATGACGCCCGGGCAGTCGAGGACGCCCGCCGGGAGCGCAAGGAGGACATGAGGGAGATGGCCCGTGAGGTGGGGCGTGAGATCGTCGCCGGGATGAAGGCCGCCGGCTCCGGCCAAACGACGAACAACCACATCGACATGCGCGGCTCGATCATGCCCGATCAGCGGAGCGTGGGCCGCCTCGAGAAAATCCTCGAGGACAGACGCCGCGGCAAGCGGCGCTACGGACCGGGGAGTCAATAACAGATGGAATGGAAACCGGGTCGATGTCCCCTTCGCGGAAGGCGTCCCTGAACCGGAACCCGATGGGGCCGATTCCCAACACGCGGGCGATCCGGTCTATCCACATCCCCGCCGCCACCGTCAGCTCTCTTTTTTCTCCTGCATGGTTTTGTCTCGCATGGCGCGGAGCACACGCTCCGGGGTGACGGGCAGTTCCGTCACGAAGGCACCCGTCGCGTCGGCAATCGCGTTCGCAATCGCGGCGGCGGTCGGAACGATGGGCATCTCCCCCGCCCCCTTCGCGCCGTAGGGGCCCCCGGCCGAGCTTTTCTCGACGATGAGACTCTCCACCGCGCCAATATCCATCGCTGTCGGCATGAGCATGTGCTCAAGCCCGGCCGCCTCGATAGCCCCGCCTTTCACGGTAAGTTCCTCGGAAAGCGCATACCCCAGCCCCTGGACCACACCGCCCTCCATCTGGCCCTCCAACTGAAGCGGGTTGAAGGCGAATCCCACGTCCTGGGCGTTGATGAAGCGGAGCACCTCGACCTCCCCCGTGTCGGGGTCCACGCGAACATGGGCAATCTGGGTGGCGAACTGGGGGGCCGAGCGGGCGGGCTCGGGATGTCCCTCGACGGTGGAAGCGTCGTGGGGCGGGTTCTGGCCCCTGAAAGAGCCGCTGCCGATGGGGGGGCCTTCGCCGGCTGTATAGGCGCGGGCGATCAACTCCTTGAGGGAGAGCCGGCGGCCGGGGTCGGCCCGGGGGCGGACGCCGCCGCCCGAGTATTCCAAATCCTCGGGCGCGACCTCCATCGCCTCGGCGGCCTCGCGGATGAGATGCGCCTTCATATCCTCGGCCGCGAGACGGATGGCCTGGCCAACGTTGAAGGTGGTGCGGCTGCCGCCGGTGATCCGGTCGTAGGGCGTCGAGGCGGTGTCGGCGCTGATGACCGACACCCGCGAGAGGTCCACCCCCATCTCGGCCGCAACCACCTGGGCGGCGATTGTATTGAGCCCCGTACCCAGATCGCTCCCCCCCACGGCGACGACGAGGGAGCCGTCCTCGTTGGCGCGGAGGGTGGCGCCGGAGGGTCCCCCGCCCGTCGGAAAGCGCGAGCAGGCGACCCCGTAGCCCTCGTTGTTATTTTTTTTCCGGCCGGTCCACTCAATCGCCCCGGCCGCCCTGTGCAGGGTGTCCTCCAGGCTGACGGCGTACATCCTCGCTCCCACCGAGTCGAGGTCCCCTTCGCGGAAGGCGTTCCTGAGCCGGAACTCGATGGGGTCGATTCCCAGCTCGCGGGCGATCCGGTCTACCTGGACCTCGCAGGCGTAGGTCGCCTGGGGCGCCCCGATCCCGCGGACCGAGCCGCTGGGAAGGTTGTTCGTATAGGCGAGCTTAGCCTCGATCAATATATTCGCCATCCGGTAGGGGCCGCTGATGGAGTAGGTTGTCCGCCCGAGCACGTTGGGCCCCGAGGTGGCGAAAGCGCCCGTATCGCCGGTGATCTCGGCCCGGATGGCGAGGAGTCTTCCCTCCGGGCTGACGCCGGTCTCAAGGCGAATGCGGAAAGGGTGCCGGGGATGGCTCGTCAGCGTGGCCGCCTCCCGGCCCGGCAGCTTACGGCGGGCCTTTGCCGGGTCC
>JAPYQX010000464.1 GCA_029937135.1 Nitrospinota bacterium | reverse complement strand
CTGGCGCGGGAGCTTGGGGCGACGATGTTTATTCTCAATCATGTGAGGGAGGTTTACGGCCTGGCGGTTTCACGCTATGGGTCCGGCGGGGACCAGGGCCTGCTGCTCGAGATGATCGAGGAGTGGGTTGGCCAGACGGTCGGCCAGCCTCCAGGCTCCGATCCGAAAAAAAACAAGTAAGTAAAGAGCAGGTGTTTTAGGGGTGTTGCCCGGGGATTCAAATTCCATTCGTGGCAAATTTCATTCGTGGGATGAAGATGATCAAAGTGATTTTTGGTGATTTCGCGGTCCGCCGCTCCGTTTTATTGGCTTTGATGCTCGCCTCCCTTCTCTCGGCGGGGGGGTGCACCTGGTGGGATAAAAACGTCACCCAAAAGGTGAAGAGCATCACCAACCGCCAGATCACCGTTTCCACCGATCCGCCGGGGGCCGATGTCTTTGTCGGGGACGTTTACCAGGGGAAATCCCCCCTCACCCTGAAATACAAGGTCGGTGTCAAGGATATGATCGATGGTTTTATCGTTGTGGTGCATAAAAAGGGCTATTCGCCGGTGCGGCGAGAGGTGTCTATCCAGATGGATAGTGTGTTTCTCCGGCTGATTCGAAAGAAGCGGAGGAATTAGCCTTCCGGAGGAATTTGACCCTCCCGGCGGCCCGGCTTTAAGGGGGAAACCCTTCCCCTTGGATTTCGTTGAAATTCATCCCATCCAGCCGAATTGACAAGCCCCCGTTACGTTGCTAAAAGAATGGGCTTTTCCTGGTCCCGGCCCAGAGGGTTCCGTCCCGGGAGCCGGATATCAGGTTCGTGTCCAAGAATACCCCCCCCCTTCGATGGGTGGTGGAGGGCCACTGGCCCCAGGAGATGGCGTCTCATGTATGCTGTGGTGGAAACTGGTGGAAAGCAGGTCCGGTTGGAGGCTGGCGATTCCGTGAAGGTCGAGCGGCTTGCCGGAGAGGTCGGAGATTCGATCGAACTCGGCGATGTTCGCCTGATTGTGGACGGTGAGAATGTGGTCGCCGAAAAGGCGGCCCTGGAAGCCTCGAGGGTCAAGGCAATTATCCGCGGTCACGGCAGGGGCGATAAGGTGTACGCCTTCCGCTTCAGAAGGCGGAAAAATATCCGCACCAAGCGGGGGCACCGCCAGTATTATACCGAGATTGAGGTGACGGAAATCCTCACAGGGAGCAACTAGGCATGGCCCATAAAAAAGCGGGCGGCAGTTCGTCGAACGGGCGTGACAGCGCGGGGCGCCGCCTCGGTGTGAAGCGTTTCGCGGGGCAGTTCGTGAAGGCAGGCGAGATACTGGTTCGCCAGCGGGGCACGGTGTTCCATCCCGGTGAGAATGTCGGGCTGGGGAACGACCACACCCTTTTCGCGACGACCAGCGGAAAAGTACAGTTCAAGCGCAAGGCGCGAACTCGCCGGTATGTTAGTGTGGAGCCCGCCGAGTAGGTTATTTTTCTTTTTCTCCTCCCGCGGCCCCGCGATGTTTGTCGATACCGCAAAAATCAAAATCAAGGCAGGCGATGGCGGCGACGGTTGCCTGAGTTTCCGCCGCGAGAAGTTCATCCCCAAGGGCGGGCCTGACGGCGGCGACGGCGGCCGGGGGGGCCATGTCATTTTCAGGGCGACCTCCACGGTCAACACCCTTCTTCATTTTCGCCATCAATCCCACTTGACAGCCAAGAACGGCCAGGCAGGAATGGGTAGCCGTAAGCACGGCGCCAACGGCGAGGATCTGCTCGTGCCCGTTCCGATCGGGACCATTGTCCGCGACGCGGAGACGGACGATTTGATCGCTGATTTGTCCGAAGACGAGCAGGAAATCACCATTGCGTCGGGAGGCCGCGGCGGGCTGGGGAACGACCACTTCAAAAG
>JAPYQX010000088.1 GCA_029937135.1 Nitrospinota bacterium | reverse complement strand
AAGTGGAGGATGTGGTCCGCTTCCTGCCGGAAAGAGGGTTGGGCGCTCATAAGGGAGACGCCGGAAATTTACTTGTCGTTGCGGGTTCCCGGGGGATGATGGGGGCCGCGATTATGGCGGCGTCCGCAGGTCTTCGAATTGGGGCGGGGAAGGTGACCCTTGCCATTCCGGAATCCCTTGCCTATGCCGTCGAATCCGGCCCACCGGAGCTCATGGCGCTGCCGTTGCCAGGTACACCCGCCGGAACACTGGACACCTCGGCTTTCGACCCAATACTCGAAGCAGCGTCTTCCATGGACGCGGTAATCGTGGGTCCGGGGATTTCCACTCATCCGAGGACGGTCGAACTTGTTCAGAGTCTTATCCGGCATTTTGAAATACCTCTTGTCCTTGATGCCGATGGGCTCAACGCGCTTTCCCAGGACATCACTGTGCTCGATGGAACACGCCCCGAGCTTCTTCTAACGCCCCACCAGGGCGAGATGGCGCGTCTTGGACGGGTCAGCACATCAGAGGTTCAGTCCGACAGGGTGGGTATAGCCATCGATTTTGCGTCGCTTCACGGGGTGACTCTCGCTCTCAAGGGGGCCCGGACGATTATTGCCACTCCAGGTGGCGGCGCTTGGCTGAATCCCACCGGGAACCCCGCTCTCGCATCAGGCGGAACGGGCGATATTCTCGCGGGAGTGGTCGGTGGGATGCTCGCACAGGGTATTTCTTCCGAAGGGGCGCTGGTGGCAGGCACTTACTTGCATGGGACGGCCGGCGATATCGCGGCGAATAAAATTGGAGGAGTCGGTCTGACGGCGATGGATCTGCTTCCCGCACTCCCCCTGGCACGTGCCCGGGCCATGAGCACAAAGGGGGGGATACGTCCTGACTGAGAGTCCGATGACAATAGAGAGCAATTCCCCCCAGGAGACGGAAAATTTAGGCCGCGAACTGGCAAGAAATTTAACTGCTGGCGATATCGTTCTTCTCTATGGAGACCTGGGGGCAGGGAAATCAGTCCTTGCAAGGGGGATCATTCACGCCTTGCCAGGGGGAAAAGATCGAATTGTCCGGAGTCCCACATATGTCTACATCCAGCATCACCCCACGAATCCCCCTGTCAGCCATGTCGATCTCTACCGGCTGCCAAAAAATTCCACCCCCGAGGACCTTGGCCTGGAAGAATGGGCCAATGCGGAGTGCCTGACTATTGTTGAATGGGCGCAACGCCTGGCACATACACGATTCGCGGGGGCCACCGAAGTTCACATCGAAATTTTGGAAGGAAATCGCCGAAGATTTACAGTTGAAAATATGATACCCCCTGAATAGGATTTCCCCCCTCAATTTTGCCTTTACATTCCGATTCAACCTGTGGCATCGTATCTGCGGCATTACATTTGCATGTACTGTCATTATGCCATCATAAATTAGGTTTGAATATTAACGACCGGGAAAACAGGTTTAAAAACAATGGTGTTCAGCACTGATGTTAATACTCGAGACGAAACGTGAAATGAAAACCTATATGCCATCCAGCCGACAAATTCGCTGGATTATAATTGCCATTCTTTTCCTGCTGGGGGGGTCCATTGTCTATTTACTTGCCTGGCCGTCCGGCTATGCCTTCAAAGCAAATAATATCTCCTTTACGGGTTCGGATGCCGATCTGACTATTGACCGGATGCATGTCATTCAAAACAAACAAGGTGAGAAAGATTGGGAGATGTGGGCCGGTTCAGCAAAAATTTACCGCAAGAAAAATATTACGAAACTCGAATCGATTCGGATTCGTTTTTACCCTAAAAACGGCAAACCGGTGGATATCACCGCGGACAGCGGAGTAATGGAAAACGATAGCCGGAACATGAACATTCGCGGGAATGTCCTGATTCAAACTTCCGAGGGTTATTCTCTTCGAACCGAAAGGTTGCGGTTTCGACCCAAGGAAAAAAAGTTTGATACCGATGATAAAATATTTCTCGCGGGAAATTCATTCAATCTGACTGGAACGGGTCTACACGGAGAAACCGACAAAGGACTGTTTAAACTCGACGAGAAGGTGACAGCCGTTATTTACAATACGAGTTCAAACGCATTTGTCGCAGCACCAACTCAAGCCGCCCCGCCGGCGAAGGCGTCACGACCTGAAGGGAGCATGCCTTGACACTCTTTTGCAATCCGAACGGCCTCTTCCCGGTGAAGAAAACTTTTCGGAGCTTCGCAATGCTTGGAATTTTATGGGTTATTTGCATCGGGGTATTGCCAAGCGCGGCCTTTGGCGCCGCCGAACCCGCTACGTCCTCCTCAGTAACGGAAATCTCCGCTCCCAAGCCGGAAAAGAAGGAACCTATTCATATCACCTCCGATAAAATGGAAGCCTACAATAAAAAAAATATGATCATTTTCATTGGTTCGGTATCCGCTATTCAGGGAAAAATGGAAATCCAGTCGGACCGGCTTGAAGTATTCATGAAGAAAAAAGAAAATTCCGCCGTTGAGGGCGCTGCTGCCGCCTCCGGCGGTAATACAAATCCCGCCGCCGGACCGGACCAAAGTTCTGTTGATCGCCTAATCGCAATTGGAAATGTACTGATCACCCAGGAAAACTCTAAATACGCTTCCGCCGAGCACCTCGACTACAGGGAAGCTTCGGGCATAGCCGTACTCACCGGAAACCCCCGTGCCTGGGACAATAAAAATCAGGTCATCGGGACAAAAATTGAAATTTTCCTCAGGGATGGACGTACGATCGTTTACGGAAGCAAGAGCCGGCGGGTGAGCGTGACCCTGTACCCGAGCAACGATAATTCCGGATCTAACTCGAAATCCCCAACAACCACCAGTCTCAATGGAAAATAACGGCCACTCCCCGGGCACGCAAAACGATGCCACGCGCCATAAGTGCTTGCGCGCCCGGGCGCTTGTGAAAAGCTTCAGTGGAAGGCGTGTGGTGGACGAGGTGGATCTTGAGGTGTTTTCAGGGGAAATCGTCGGTCTTTTGGGTCCCAATGGAGCCGGAAAAACAACCATTTTCTACATGATTGTCGGCTTGATTGAACCCGATTCGGGGGAAGTGTTCCTGGACGAAGAATCCATTACCGGCATTCCAATGTATCAGCGCGCACGAAAGGGGGTGAGCTACCTTCCCCAGGAAGCATCGGTGTTCCGCCGCTTGACCGTGGAAGAAAATATTATGGCCGTTCTCGAACTGATACCAGGCGACCGATCTTCCCGGAGAAAAAGGACAGATGAACTTCTCGATGATTTGAATATTTCTCAAATACGAAAATCGATAGGGTACACGCTCTCAGGTGGGGAGCGCCGGCGAGTGGAAATCGCCAGGGCATTGGCCGCTTCACCAACATTCATTCTCCTTGACGAGCCCTTTGCCGGAATCGATCCCATTGTCGTCAATGATATTCAAAATATTGTCAACCAATTGAAAAACAAAAATATCGGGATCCTTCTCACCGATCATAACGTCAGGGAGGCGCTCCAGATTGCCGACCGGGCTTATATCATTAACGAAGGAAAAATTTTAGAGACGGGGACCCCGGATTTAATTGCGTCGAGCGATCGCGCTCGCAGCGTGTATCTCGGGGAAAGTTTCAAACTTTAACTGGATTCACCGAAAGAGGTTGATTCTTGTCGCTTCAGCCGAGAATGGTGCTGAGGACGGAGCAGCGGCTCGTCATGACCGCCATGCTGCAGCAGGCAATTGCCCTCCTGCCGATGACTCGTCTTGAGCTTCAACAGGCCGTGCAGCAAGAGATGATGGAAAACCCCACCCTCGAGGAAAATACGGATGAAATAAAGGAAACGGCGGACGGCGAAATGCCCGAGGTGCGCGACGACCTCCCCAAAATGAAAACTGACGAACGTGGAGAGGTGGAAATCGATTGGGAAAATATCATCCACGACAATTACAGCATCGACAGTTTTTCTCCACCCGCCGGCCCCGACGATTTTCCCACCTACGAACAAACGCTCGCCGTTTCCGAATCTTTGCATGAACATCTCGAATGGCAGTTGAATCTCTCCGTGGCCAGTAAAACCGTACTGGCCCTCGCTATGGAGATTATCGGGAATATCGATGATGCGGGTTTTTTGCGCTCCGAACCTACGGAATTCATCACGCAAAAAAAATTCTCCCAAGATGAACTCGACGAAGCCTTGACCCTTGTCCAGTCCTTTGATCCTCTGGGTGTCGGTGCAAGGGATATCAAGGAATGTTTACTTATCCAGCTCGATTTACTTGATTTGCCTGAAGAGGACTACGGAAATTCATTGGCCCTTGCCCGTTCGTTGATTGAGGAAAATATCGAGGGGCTTTTCGAGAGAAATTTCCCGAAATTGGCGCGCCAATTCAAGGTGAGCTTGGAAAAAATCAGCGCTGCTATCGAAATAATTCGATCCCTGACTCCTGAACCGGGTGACCGATTTTCTCGAGAACGGGTTGAAGTCGCCGAACCTGATGTAACCGTGACAAAACGGGGCGAAGGTTTCGATATAATCCTGAACGACGACGGTCTTCCTCCGCTTCGAATCAGCCCTTCCTACAGCGCCATGGTAGCCAACCGTAATGAAATCGGGAACGATGCTCGAAAATATATCAAAGAAAGAGTCCGGGCGGCTGTCTGGTTCATTAAAAGCATCGAGCAGCGCCGTGAAACCATAATGAAGGTTTCCCGGAGCATCGTTACATTTCAGAAGGATTTCCTGGAACATGGCGTCAGCCAACTCCGGCCCCTTGTTCTTCGCGATGTGGCCGAGGATATTGAAATGCACGAATCCACCGTTAGCAGGGTCACGAGCGGCAAATATATGGAAACGCCTCAGGGTGTTTTTAATTTTAAATATTTTTTCCATAGCGGCCTGGTCTCCATAGGTGGTGGCAGTACATCCTCTGTCGCCGTAAAAGAGAAAATCCGTGAGATCGTCGAAAAGGAAGACAAGCTTAAGCCTCTGACCGATCAACAACTCGTCGAACAATTACGTGAAGTGGATGTTGTCATTGCCCGGAGAACAGTCTCCAAATACCGCAAAGAGCTTCGCATTCTCTCCGCAAGCCGCCGAAAACAGTTTTAATCTAAATTCGTTTGCACATATCAATCAGTAATTCACATTGTTTTTTTGAGAATTAAGGTTAGCTTGAGGGGGGTGATTGATGTCTTGCTCTAACGAGAATTACTAAAATCCAATAAACGTCAATCATACAATACATTACATCCTAATTCCCTAGGACTAATCATAAAACATAAGATAACATTTTGTTTTTATTGATATTTATATTGGTGCGCCAAAATTTAAGACCTCCGCCCTTGCCAGAAGCATGATCATTTCATGGTTTTCGACTATAATGTAATAAGAACTTTATCCGGCGAGAGTGTACCGATTCCGGACAAAGGATATTGACCCGCCCTCGGTCTATTCTGGTCGGCCCTCTCGTTTTCACTCCAATCCAGCCCGTCATTCACGATTAAATTGTTTCAGAGGCCTTCTATGACCCAACTCTCGGTTTCCCAGTTTTTTGAAGATATGAGAGAAGACCTCGACTTTGCGTTAGTCGCCGGTCGTGAGGGGATTAATGGCAAGATTCGGGAGAGCCAGTTCCAGAAAAACGGACTTGCCCTCGCCGGAGATTTGGGGCCGGTCCATCCCGGAAGAATGCAGGTATGGGGCTATACCGAACTCTCCTACCTCAAAAAGCTCGACAGCACCGCCCGGTCCGACGCTATTTCGGCTTTTTTCGGCCTCTCTCCCTGTGCTGTCCTCATTGTCGGTGTGGACACTCTTCCCGACGGAATCACTACCCTCGCCGACACTGCCCAAGTTCCTTTGATCATGACAAAGCTCCCGGGCAGGGAAGTATTACCCCAGATTCTCACCTACCTAGAGACCCGCCTCGCCCCCCGTGCGCACATGCACGGCGTCCTCGTTGATCTCTACGGTGTGGGCGTCCTGATCCAGGGGAAAAGCGGGATCGGCAAGAGTGAATGCGCCCTTCACCTTATCACCAGGGGACACCGCCTCGTTGCGGACGATGTGGTGGACATCCACCTCCACGGCCAGGAACTCGTGGGCCAGAGCACCGACCTGTTGAAACATCACCTCGAAGTCCGGGGGTTGGGTATTCTGAACATCAAGGATCTGTTTGGCGTTGTAGCAATTCGCTATGAGAAAAATGTTGAAATGATCATCGAACTGGTTCCCTGGACCGCCGACCAATCATTCGATAGATTGGGAATCGATCTCGAATCAAAGGAAATTCTTGGTCATCCGCTCCCCTTGGTTCGCATTCCAGTCGCCCCTGGAAGAAATGTCCCCACACTTATTGAAGTGGCCGCCCGGAACCGCCTACTCCAGCGAATGGGATACTTTTCCGCCCATGAATTCAGCCGAAACCTCTCCGCGCAAATCGCCCTGGAAAATTCCCGTCAATCCGTTGATGCCCCGGGAGCGGAGAATTGATCGGCTTGGTGGTGGTGGGACATGGGGATTTTCCCGTCGCGCTCCTCAAGGCCGCGGAATCCGTGCTCGCCGGAGTCACCCAAATGCGCGCTATCGGCCTCGAGCCCGGCAGGGTGCCGGGCACACTTTCCGCGGAAATCGGCCGGGCGGTGGACGAGGTCGATTCGGGCGAAGGTGTAATCATCATGACGGACATGATGGGAGGAACCCCGACGAATGCCGCCCTTGCAATGTTGTACCGCAAGGGAGTCGAAGTTGGAACCGGCGTCAATCTCCCCATGTTGCTCAAGGTTCCATTTATTAAGGGTAAGACCTCCAAGGAGGCGGCTAATTTTTTGGTCGAATACGGAAGGCGAAACCTCTCCCAGCCCAGTGAGATGCTCGAGGCGATGAAACCCGAGAAATCCGGCAAAAAGGACTAAACGTGCCCGAAAGAAATGTCACCGTAACCAATGAACTCGGCGTACACGCGCGAGCGGCGGCCGCATTCGCCCAACTATCCAGCCGATTCGAATGCGAAATTTTCGTTTCTTGCCGCGGTATGGAGGTTGACGGAAAGAGCATCATGGGCGTCATGATGCTCACTGCGCCCATGGGCGCGGAATTGACTATCCGGACCGAGGGCGAGGACGACCATGATGCCGTCGAGCAGTTGGCCGCGCTTGTCGAGAACAGTTTCGGGGAGTGAAAACAAGCCAAGCGCCCGTTGCTGGAGTTGAATCTGGCCGCGTGTTCGGGTCCGAATGAGGTATGCGCGTACGGGGCCAAGGCATCCGGCGAGCAGATGCCATGACGAATCGTCTGTCTAACCGCCCACAAAACAATGCCTTGATAAAGATCGAACGCTAACTTGCAGCTATTGGCCTTTATTACTAAAACCATTTATATTTCGCCGGGCCGAGTGAGAAAAATCGAGGCTCCGCACTTCAAATTAACCGCGGTTCTAACCGCCCGAATTTTAAGTTTAACGCAATCGCTGGGAGACATTTGATGGCATCGGTTGGAAGCAAGGATTTTATATTCACATCGGAATCCGTATCCGAAGGACATCCGGACAAGATGGCGGACCAGATCAGTGACGCTATTCTGGATGCCATCGTCGCTCAGGACCCATACGGTCGGGTGGCCTGTGAAACACTGCTCACAACCGGCATTGTATTTATTGCTGGTGAAATAACGACAAAAGCGCAGTACGACCCCAAAGTCATTGCCAGAGAAACCATTCGGAGGATCGGCTACGATAATGCCGCCTACGGTTTCGATTGCGATACATGCGCCATTGTTAACTCGATTGATCGCCAGTCGCCCAACATTTCCCAGGGGGTTTCGGAGGGCGAGGGTCTTCACAAGGATCAAGGGGCCGGCGATCAGGGGATGATGTTCGGCTTCGCCTGCCGGGAAACCGAAGAACTCATGCCGCTGCCCATTATGCTCTCGCACAGGCTCGTCGAACGGACGAGCGCCGTCCGCCGCGACGGCACGCTTCCTTATCTCCGCCCGGACAGCAAAAGTCAGGTTTCGATTCGCTACGAGAACAGCCAACCCGTGGCCATCGAAAATATTGTGATTTCCGTCCAGCACGCTGAGGAAGTGGACCTCGCCACCATCCGCGAGGACATCATCACCCACGTCATCAAGCCGATCGTGGACGAGAAAATGATATCCAAGGACACGACCTTCTATGTTAATCCGACCGGGGTTTTCATCATCGGAGGTCCCATGGGTGACACTGGGCTCACCGGACGTAAAATCATCGTGGACACCTACGGCGGCTACAGCCGGCACGGGGGAGGAGCCTTCTCCGGCAAGGACCCCTCCAAGGTAGACCGCTCGGCCGCCTACATGGCCCGCTATGTGGCGAAAAATATTGTCGCCGCCGAGCTGGCCGAGCGCTGCGAAGTACAGCTTGCCTACGCCATTGGCGTTGCCGACCCCGTATCGGTTCTTGTGGACGACTTTGGAACCGGCAAGGTGGAGCAGAAAAAACTTTCGGCCGCGGTGCGGAATGTTTTCGGTCTCAAACCCAAGGAAATTATCGAAAGCCTCGACCTGAGGCGTCCCATCTACCAAAAAACCGCCGCCTACGGCCACTTTGGCCGGGATCTCCCCGAATTCACCTGGGAGCACACAGACAAGGTGGACGACTTGCATAAAGAGTTGGGAATCTAACCAACGTCCGCGAATAATCCCCATAGGTGGGTGGATTTCGCGGCCTTACCAGCATATGGAGCCGTAATGGATTTTGATATCAAGGATAAGGACTTGGCCAGTAAGGGCGCCCTGCGGATGGAATGGGCGGAGAGGAGCATGCCCGTTCTCAACTCGATTCGAGAGCGTTTCGAGCGGGAAAAGCCCCTCAAGGGCATTCGTATCTCGGCTTGTCTGCATGTAACAACGGAAACCGGCGTTTTGATGAAAACCCTGGTGGCCGGCGGCGCCGAGGCCAATATTTGCGCCTCGAACCCGCTTTCGACACAAGACGATCTGGCGGCAACGCTAGTCGTTAATGAGAATATTCCCGTCTTCGCCATCAAAGGCGAGAACCGGGAGACCTACTACAATCACATAAAATCGGTGCTCGATACGAAACCTAATATCACCATGGACGACGGGGCCGATTTGGTTACCGAAGTACTGACCGAGCGCAAGGAACTGATTCCCGACATCATCGGAAGCACCGAGGAGACGACAACCGGGGTCATCCGCCTAAGGGCAATGGCCAAGGATAATATCCTTCGGTTTCCCGTCATCGCCGTGAACGACGCCAATACCAAACATTTCTTCGATAACCGCTACGGAACCGGACAGAGCACGTTGGACGGAATCATCCGGGCGACGAATCGTCTCCTGGCCGGTTCCGTTTTCGTCGTTTCCGGGTACGGATGGTGCGGAAAAGGACTCGCCAGCCGCGCGAAAGGCATGGGAGCAAACGTCATTGTCACGGAGGTGGACCCGCTTCCGGCCCTGGAGGCCGTCATGGATGGTTTCAGGGTGCTGCCCATGAGCGAAGCCGCCAAGATCGGGAATTTTTTCTGCACAGTGACGGGAAATAAAGGTGTCATACGGATGGAGCACATCAACGCGATGCAGGACGGTGCCATTATTTCCAACTCGGGGCATTTTGATGTCGAAATCGACGTCGAGGGTCTGGAGAAAAAAGCCAAAAACAAGCGCGAGATAAGGGAGCTTGTGGATGAGTACACTT
>JAPYQX010000087.1 GCA_029937135.1 Nitrospinota bacterium | reverse complement strand
GAAGTGGAGAGCGGGGTCCACCTCGTAGACAGCCAGCTTCATGCTCCTGAGCACGAGAAGATTCACATAGCGCTCGATGTCCTCCCCCGCCGCCGCGTTGATGACCTCCTGGAGCCCGATTCCGTTCATCAACTCATCGACCGGAGGCGTAGGGAGGCCCAGCCTCGATAGCGCTCCCCGCACACCCTCGATGGACTCCTCGTCCGGGCCGGCATGAGTCCTGAAGACGGCTACGCCCACCTCATCCGCCAGCATTTCGGCCACCGCGCGGTTGGCCGCCAGCATGCACTCCTCGACCAGGCGGTGCGCCTCGTTCCGGGGCGCGCGGGTGATCGCGGTTGGATTCCCCTTCTCGTCGATCTGGATAACCGCCTCGGGGAGATCGAAATCGAGACTCCCCTCCGCCACCCGGCGGGATCGAAGCTGCCCGGCCAGCGCGGCGAGTTCCTCGAGCGGGGCACGAAACGCCAGCGCGCGCTCAAACTCCTCCCGCTCGGAAATTTCAGCGGCCTCCAGGACCCCACCGGCCAGAACCGCGCCCGCGCCCGCATAGGTAAGCGAGGCCCGGGAGCGTATCCGCGCCACGGTCAGACGAAAGCCCATCCGCCGGCCCTTGGCATCGAAATCGAGAAACGCCGAGAGAGTCCGACGCACCACTCCTTCTCCGAGGGAGCACACATCGCCCGAAAGGAGGGGCGGGAGCATGGGCAGCGCCCGGTCCGGGAAGTAGACGCTGTTTCCGCGCAGGGTGGCCTCCTCATCGACCTCAGAGCCCGCGCGGACATAGTGGCTCACGTCGGCGATATGAACGCCGAGGCGGCGGCGCCCGCCCGGCAGCGTTTCGATGGATATCGCATCGTCTCTATCCCGCGCGGTGCGCGGATCGATGGTGAAGGCCTCGAGATCGCGCAAATCCGCCACCCCGCGGGGGAACGCCTCATCCTCGGAGGGTGGCAGGAGCCCTTCCGCCTCTTTGAGAACGTTCGGCAGAAAGGCGTCACGAAGGCCCCACTTCGCGATGATCATCTCCTGCTCGACCGCCGGATCGTCCGGGTAGCCGAACGAGCGGACGATTTCGCCGCGCGCCTCCTCGCGGGGCCCGGGGTAGCTTTCGATCTCGGCCTCGACCCATTCCCCGTTTCGCGCGCCCCCCCGCTTCGAGGCGGCGATGAGAATGATGTGGCCGATGCGCTTGTCCTGCGGCTCGACCCAGCCCCTCCGCCGGTCGGTGACGAAGCGGCCAACGAGGGTTTTGTGCGCGCGCTCGGTGATATCGACGATGTTCCCCTCGCGGCGTCCGTCCCGCCCGATCCGCTCCACCCGGGCGGCCACCCGGTCCCCGTCCATGGCCCCCCTCGTTCGCCCCCGCTTGATGAGAATATCGGTCCCATTTTGCGCGCCTCCCTCCTCGCCATCGACGAGGACAAAGCCGTAGCCATCCCGGTGGCCCCGGAATTTTCCCTGGAAGATAGAGAGGCTTTTCGGGAGAGCGTAGCGCGAGCGCACACGCACAAGAACGCCATCGGCCGAGAGGGCGCGCACCCGCTTTCGGAAGTCGGGCCGCGCGTCAGAGGGAACGCCCAGCGAGCGGATCATCTCGCGCACCGCCATCGCGCGGTCCTCTTTGGCGAGAAGGCCGAGAATTTCACTGTCCTGGGATTCGGGTTTTTTACTCACAATATGAAAACCATGAGGCGTGGCCTTTGGAGGATCACCCCTCCAGATCGCTTGAGTGAATCTGATAGGTGTTGACGATCCGGGCGTCCTCGAGCTGGACGCAGGTGAGCCATCCACCGAAGGCGGCGCCGGTGTCGATACCGAGAAAACGGGGGAGTTCGTCCAAAATCTCCGGCATCGGGGTATGGCCGAAAACGACGGGCATTCCGAAATCGGCGTCCGATTTGAAAAATTCCTCGCGTATCCACATCATGTCTTTTTCAGTCTGCTCGTCCATCGGAACCTCGGGGCGCAAACCCGCGTGAACAAAAACAAATCCGCCCGCCTCGTGTAAATGGCCCAGTTCCTCAAAAAAATTCATATGGAGCGGCGGCACCTTGGGCGGCCCCACCCTTGGGTCGATGCCGTAGCTGTGGAGGGTCTCGATCCCCCCGTTCATCGTGAAGATGCCCCGGGGATAGTTCTTCTCCTCCTTAATGTAGTCAAGAAACATGTCTTCGTGATTTCCGCGCAGGCAGGTCGTATTCGGGTAGGCGAGCTTGAACTCCAGGACCGCATCGACGACGCCTCTCGAATCGGGTCCCCGGTCGATGTAGTCCCCGATGAATACGATCTCGTCGTCTTTATCGAGCGGAACCTTCTCGACCAGCATGTCCAGCATTTTGCGCTGGCCGTGAATATCGCCGAAGGCGTAAAGATTTGGCATGGAAAAGCGACACTCTCGAAGTTGATGTATGGGAACCGCCCGAGTGGTCCGCCCCGGGCCGATTCGGATAAAACGCGCGGCAATTCTAGGGGGTCAACCCGGCAAAGTAAAACCGGGGGCGAATCAGTGCACCTCGCCCCAGTTCTCGCCCGTGCTGGACTCGACGGCGACGGGAACACGGAGGGCGACGGCTCCCTCCATCTCTTCGGCGACGAGTTTTTCCAGGGCCTTGAGTTCCCCCGGCGGCGCCTCGAAGAGGAGTTCGTCGTGAACCTGGACGAGCATCCGCGCTTTTCTTTTTTCCTTTTTGAGTCTTTCCGAGATGGAGATCATGGCGCGTTTGATGATGTCGGCGGCGCTTCCCTGAATCACCGAGTTGACCGCGGTGCGCTCAGCGGCGTTCACGAGGTTCCTGTTCCGGCTGTTCAGGTCGGGGAGGTAGCGCCGCCTGTTGAAAAGCGTGGTGACGTAGCCGCGCTCCCTTCCCCCGGCGATAACCTGCCGGACGAAGACGGGCACCTTGGCGAAACGCTCGAAATAGGTGTCGATGAAGGCCTTGGCCTCACCCTGCGGGATGTCCAGCGTCCGCGAGAGGCCAAAGGCGCCCTGGCCGTAGACGATGCCAAAGTTAACGGCCTTGGCCACGCGGCGCATTTCCGCGTCCACATCGCTCACCTTCACCCCGTAGACGGCCGAGGCGGTGGTCGAATGGATGTCCTCGTCTTTCTCGAAAGCCGCGACGAGGCTCGGGTCCCCGGTGAAATGGGCGAGAACGCGGAGTTCGATCTGGCTGTAGTCGGCGGAAAGAAGCTTCCAGCCCGCCTCGGGCAAGAACGCGCGGCGTATCTCGCGGCCCAGCTCGCTGCGGATGGGGATGTTCTGGAGGTTGGGGTCCGAGCTGCTGAGGCGGCCCGTCGCCGCGACAGTCTGGTTAAACTTGGCGTGGATGCGCCCGGTCTTTGGTTTCACCAGGTTTGGCAGCGTATCGATATAGGTGCTCTTGAGCTTGGAAAGCTGGCGGAAGTTCAGTATTTCCTGGGGCAGTGGATGACGGCCGGCCAGACGCTCCATCGTGTCGATGTCGGTGGAGGGGCCGGTCTTGGTTTTCTTGAAGACGGGCAGGTTCAGTTTCTCGAACAAAATGACCCGGAGCTGTTTGGGTGAGTTGATGTTGAACTCCTCGCCCGCCAGCTCATGGATAAGTGTCTGCATCTGCTCAAGCCGCGCCTCAAGCTCCTTTCCCATGCCCTCGAGGAAATCCCCGTCCAGACGGATGCCGTTGTCCTCCATCTCGAACAAGACGCGGAGAAGCGGAATCTCAAGATCCCGGTAAAGGTCTTCGAGCCCGTGCTCCTCGAGCTCGGGCGCCATTTTTTCGGCGAGGCGGAAGGTGAAGTCGGCGTCCTGGCAGGCATAGGCGGTGGCCGGCTCCACCGGCACATGAGAGAAGAGGATAGCCTTGGCACCCTTCCCGCAGAGATCAGCGTATTTGATCGTCACCAAATCGAGATATCCCAGCGCCAGGTTGTCGAGGCCGTGGCTCGTCCTGCCCGAATTGATCAGGTAGGAGGCGACCATGGTGTCGAAAATCTCGCCGCCGATGCTCACCCCCGCCTCCGAGAGCACAGTCATGTCGTATTTGATGTTTTGCCCGATCTTGACGCATTGATCGCCCTCGAGCAGGCCGCGTACCGATTCAAGCGCATCCGCGAGGGAAAGCTGCTTCCCGGTCTCGAGCCCTTCGTGTCTCACCGGAATATAAAACGCCCGGCCCGCCTTCGCCGAAAAACTCAGGCCGACGATCTCGGCCGCGCGGGCATCAAGAGAGGTGGTTTCGAGGTCGAAGGCAAAGCGGCCCGCCTTTTTCAACTCACGAACCATTTTATCGAGATCTTTTTTAGTGCGAACCGTGTGGTAGTCCCGGGCCCGGGCCTCGTCGAGGGGGTCGGCTCCCGCCGGGCCCGGCACCTCCGCGCCCTCTCCCGGCTCATAGCCGGGAAACTGGTTCATGATGCTCTTGAATTCGAGCTCCTCGACGAAGAGTTTTTCCGCCGCCGGGATGTCGGCCCCCTGGAGGCGATAGTGCTCGATATCCTCCTCTACCGGAAAATCGGTTCTCAGCGTGGCGAGATCGAAGGAGAGGCGGGCGAGATCGGCATTGTCCTCGAGAGATTGACGCTGCTTGGGCCGCTTGATTTTCTCTCCGGCGGAGAGCACCTCCTCAAGGCCGCCGAACTCCTTGATCAGCGCGACGGCGGTTTTTTCGCCGATTCCGGGAACGCCGGGAATATTGTCCGAGGAATCGCCCATCAGCGCCTGGATTTCCACGAATTTCTCGGGCGGCACTCCCCAGCGCGCCTCGACCTCGGCCGGGCCGATATCCTCGTCTTTCATCGGGTCCCAGATTCGGACCTTATCCGAAACAAGCTGGGAAAAATCCTTGTCGGCCGTTACGAGGACAACATCGAAACCCTGGGCGGTCGCCTTGAGGGAAAGGGAGGCGATCAGATCGTCGGCCTCGGCCCCCGCCCGGGAGAGGGAGGGAATCCGGAGCACTTCGACCACGCGCATCATATATGGAATCTGAGCGACCATATCCTCGGGAGGGGCATCGCGGTTAGACTTATAGGCGTCGTACATCTCATGCCGGAAGGTGGGCTCGGGCCGGTCGAACGCGACGGCGGCGTACTCTGGGGCCTTTTCGCGGAGGACGCTGATGAGCATCCGGGAAAACGCCATGATTCCGCCCGTGGGCAGCCCCTTGGAGTTCGAGAGACGCTGGCGCATCATCGCGTAGTAGGCTCTGAACATATAGCCCATGCCGTCGATGAGATATATTCGCTTCGGTTTCTTCGCCACTGTGGTTCCAATCGGGCCGGGAGTCATAAGAGGAAATCCGCCCTCAAATTCGCACGAGTTACCCCGGACCGCAAGATATCCAGCCCCCGGAGCTTCGACCGGCGCCCATTCACCTCGCAAATCCTTGAATTTACATGGGATTATAGGGTAAATTATCTTGTGGAAGCGTATTTTTTATTATTGGCATAACATCAAGGTATCCGGAGAGTAATCCGGACCAGTCAATTCCGGCACGAGCGACCCATCGAGGAGATTCCTCAGGCTGTGAACCCCTCCAATTCCCGGGACGAACTCCTCGCTCTTCTCCAGAAACAAATTGATGAGCGGGAAACCGCCCGCGAGGAAATCCTGAAGAACATCAAAATCCTCAAGGACGCCGAGCGCGAACTCAGGCAAAAGGGCGCCGTGCCCCTCCGCCAGGACGAGGAGCAAACCGATCACCTGCCTTACCGGATTCACTCCGGGCCGGGCCGGGCGTTTGATCCCCGGGACGAACTCGACGATATCAAGCTTCTGAAGAAAGAAGACGCGCCCAAGCTCCCGCTGAGTAGAAGAATCGAGATCGAGGAGGGGCCGAGTCTGCTCATGGAGCGTCCCGCGAATAAGCGCGAGGCGGCCCCGCCCCCGAAATCAGCTTCATCGATTCCGATGGATGACTTCCTCCAGGAAGAGCAAATCTCCCTTTTGGGAGGCGGCCGATTTCCCGCCGGAGAGCCGCGGACGCCGCCCACGAGGGATCGCCCCGACCCCTTCATGAAAGCCACCGAGCCGGACCTGGGCGTTGGGATTTCCCGTCCGGCCAACGGCAGACTTCACACAAACGGGAGCCCCCACCGGACCGAAAGCGGCCCCAAAAAACCGCTGCCCACCGCGATTGAGCAAATGATGAACTATATCCGGGGGGGCGGCGCCGTACGGTGCCAGGACCCCTGGGGGCAAAACTGCGCGGCGTTTCTCATCGGCGGGAATGGCGTCCCGGTTCTCGCGACGGACGTTTTTCTCAACTACCTTCGAAAATCAATCCAGCATCTCAGACGGCTTCACGAGGAGTATCTGGTGGAGAGTGCGTCCTCTCCGCTGAACACCGCCAAGCTCGCCGACCTTGAAAGCCGGAAAAGGTTCCTCCGGGAGTTGGGAAGCGGACTGGCCACGGAAAATATGATCTCCCTGCGCGATGTGCCCGGCCTGAAAATCACCGGATCCGGCACACCGGCCGAAACCTTTGATTTTGAAAATTCAACCAGGGATTTTCTACATTCCGGCTTCCTTACCGCCATGATCGGCCTTTTGGAAAAATCCACCGATTCTTTTTTTTCGCTCGGGAGGGCCGTATTTCGAAATCGCCGACTTCTTCGGCCAATATAAAAATTTCACCCGTGAGACGGGAGAGGAAAAAATGGCCGTTGCCATGCTAGAGCAGCTTGGTTTCCGGGCCAGCGCGGCCACGGCCGAAACCACCCTCCCCGCTACGTCCCCACCGGAGCCGGAGAAATTCTCAGCGCTACCCACTCCTGCCGAGGAGGAAGCGGTCGATCTGACTTTGGAGGACGAGGTACTCGAACTCGGTGAGCCCGAAGAGCCCGGCGCCACCCTTCCGGACCCGAACGTCGATACCAGTTCATTTCTGGAGGAAAGCGACCATCTTCAGGATCTGAACACCTTCGATTTCGACCCCTCCGACAAGAAATCCATCATGGCCCAAAAAGAAGATGTGCTCTCCATGTCGCAATTCAAGAGCGGAAAAACGAAGCCACCCTCCGGCACGCCTTCGATCGGAACACCGCCCGCCGGGACCGAAACCACCGAGAGCGCGTTCAACATCGGCGACATGTCTCCCTCGGGGGAATTCAAAAAGCCGGTGGAGGAGGAATACAGGCTCACCCCCGAAGCGGAAAACGATGAGTCCGAACCGTTCAGCCTTGAAGACTTCGAAAACCTGTTGGACGACGAGGGAAAATCAGGCTGATTTTCTCAAGTACCCTCCACTACCGATTCATCTACCAACTTAGCCGACGACAATCCCCGGGCGAAGGTATCCCCGCGCATCGAAACGGCCGCGAATCAAACGAGAAGCGAAGGGAGCCGGGGAGACGAAACTATTTTTGTCCGGTCCCGGTTTGAACGGGGGGAGGAGCGGGTGTGGGCCGGGGGGCAGGGTCCCTAGACTCGGGAGCGGCGGATTGTTTCGCGGGCGCAGGATCCCTGGACTCGGGAGCGGCGGATTATTCAATGGGCGGGGTCTGAGTTACGCCAATATTCCTCATCGTAAATCCCAGGTAGGTGACATACAGGAAACCAGCGACCAGCACATACCGAAGAGTCTGATAAGAAATTCTCTTCAGCAGGCTGGGTTTTTTCTTGCCAAAGAATTCAAAATCGTATTCTTCCACCCGTGCATCTCCGGCAAAGAGATTACGGCGGCACCCCGTGACATGGGCGTTCAAGCCCACCGTTCAAGAGAGCCGCCTTGCCGCCAAAAGGCCGCGCCGTAATTATAACTTGGAACGGCGATAATGAAATCAGGTTATCTCCGGCCGGTAAAGCGGCAATTCCCCGAATGGGCATTTCCTGCCCCGGCGGGGAGAGATGAAATACACCACTTCTTCCTGTGAATTGACACTCCTTGCCGGGGGGTGCTAATTAGCGCTAGGAAAACGTCTTGAAATAACCAGGGAGAACTCATGCATATCGACGTTCACTGCCATATTTTTCCCGAAGAATACATCAATTTGATGGAAAAAGAGGGTGCGCCCTATGGAGCGGTAATTCACACCGACGAGAACGGCGAAAAGCACGCGACCCTCAAGGGGGTGCGCCAGCCACCCCTGAAACCGTTCATGGACACCGGCGTCCGGCTCGAAACAATGAAAGAGATGGGACTGGATATGAATGTCCTCTCTTTTTCCTCTCGTCCAGGCGTCTACTGGGCCGATGCCCAACTCGCCGAGGAACTCTCCCAGGAGGCCAATAACGGCTATGCCCGGATTATCGCGGAGATGCCCGGAAAATTCTCCGGGCTGGCGACCCTTCCCGCGCAGGACTCCGCCCGGTCGGTCCGCGAGCTCGAGCGGGCGGTGACCAAACTCGGCCTCAAGGGCGGTTTCCTGGGAACCAACGTCAACGGCCGCTATCTCGACGATGAAAGCTTCATGCCAATTTACGAGGCCGCCGCGAGCCTCAAGGTTCCGATTATCGTCCACCCCGCCAACCCGGCCGCCATGTCCGAGATGCGCGATTACCACCTGTTCAATATGATCGGATTCACAACGGAGAGCGCCAACTCCATCGCCCGGCTGATTTTCTCGGGGGTCTTCGACCGCCTCCCCGACCTTCAGTTCATCTTTCTCCACGGCGGGGGAACCGCTCCGTATCTGATTGGCCGGTTCATCCACGGTTGGGAAGTCCGCCCAGAGTGCCAGAATATCTCCCGTTCACCCCTCGAATACCTGCGGGAGCATTTCTACTTCGACGCTCTGGTTTTTCACCCTCCCGTCGTCCGCTTTCTCGTGGATTTGATGGGAAGCGAGCGAATCATGCTGGGCACCGACCTGGCCTACGACATGACGGACACAAACATCGTTCAGACGCTTAAATCCGCCGGGCTCAGCGACGAGGAATACGCCAACATCACGCACCTCAACGCCCAGCGGCTTTTTCAGCTTTAACATGACGCTCCGGCCGCCAAGGTAATTTCGAAATGTGGCCCTCCTGGGAACAGACCCTTATTGTCTTCGCGGCGGCCCTGCTTGAGGGGGCCGTTGGGTTCGATTTCGGCCTCGTGGCCGCTCCCGCGCTGGGCTCCCTGATCGGCGTGTTGGACGCGGTGGTGCTCCTTTCGATTCCGAATCTCTCCCTGGCCGTCTCGAAAATACTGGGGGTGAAAATTCCCCCGGACCCCGTCCGGCGGCTGATGCCGTTTATCGGGGCCGGCGGCCTGGGCGCCACAGCGGGAGTCATCACGCTCATCGCCACCCCTCCAATCGTTCTGAAATGGGGGGCTGGGTTACTAGTTCTCCTGATCGCCGCCTACAGCATCTCCAGGCTGCGCCTTCAGCTTGATCTTCGGGACGAATCCTTTTTCGCCTATCTTGCGGGATTAATCTCCGGCTGGCTGAGCGGCCTGACCTACGCTGGCGGCCCTCTCACCATCATCTACCTGGACAGTCTTCAAATGAACCGTTCACGAATGGCCAAGATGATGAATATCTCGGCCCTTGCGTTCGCCGCCACTCAGGTGGCGGCCTTTACCGGCACCGGATACCTGCCTCCCCTCTTGGCCGCAAGGTCTCTGCTGGCGGTGTTCCCGGCTTTGGCGGGATTTTTGATAGGAAGAAGAATCCGCGGAACATTCTCCCCCGAAATGGGCTACACCGCCGGGCTGGGCCTAATGACCGCAACCGCCCTGGCTTTGCTTCTCTTCGGGCCTGGAGGAT
>JAPYQX010000463.1 GCA_029937135.1 Nitrospinota bacterium | reverse complement strand
AGTATCGAAAATACTCCCATTCAGCATGGACCGGTTTGGAGGGGCTAGGTCAGTTGAACCGGAAACGGCAAAAAAAGGGCCACGGCAAACGCCGGGGCCCTTTTTTTATCCGTCCTCATTTATCCGCTGGTTTTCTATCCGCCGTTTCTTGTCTGCATGTTTCGCCTGCCTTTGGCGGTCCGGACCGAACCGGCCCAAAGCCTGATACCTGAAATCCGGAACCTGAAACCTAGACGGCCCTGCCGACTTTTTCCCTGATCCACTTGAACGATTCGGGCGCCCATTCCTCGAAATACTTGAAGGCGCAGTGCCCGTCGTCCGGGTAGATGCGGGCCTCCCGGCCGAGGACGGGGCCATGCTCGAGCATGTAGTAAATATTTCCGATCGGCGAGAGATGGTCCTGTTTTCCGTTGATCATCAGAAGCGGGCAGACAATCTTGTCCACGACGCCGATCTCACTGAGCGACCAGCGCCTGAAGTTCTCCTCCTCCTTCTCGGCCGTGGTGGGCGGGAAACTGGGCTCATCCCCCGGCGCGCCGAAAACATAGGAAGCCCGGCGGTTTCGCATCTCGACGAAGTGGTTCAGCTCCTCCACGCTCATCCGGTAGCCGTAGGGGTGGCCGGCGCTCGCGACGGCGCAGCGCACCCGCTCAGGGTCGGAGCCCGCAAGGAGCATAACGGAGTGCCCGCCCCGGCTGATTCCGAAAGCGCCGACTCGCGTCTCGTCCACCTCGGGCCGCGCCGCGAGGTAATCGATAGCCGCCATCCAGGCCCGCACCGACTCGGGCTCGTAGGGAAACGGGTTCTCGCCCGTCCCGGGGCCGTCCATCACAAGCGAGGCCAGGCCGTTGTCCATCGCCATCTCGCCCGCCCAGCCCCGGTCTTCCTTGAACATATCGCCGCCGCACATGATCAGCACGGCCGGGGCCGAGTTGTCCGGGCCCGCGCCCGCCGGCGCCCGGAAGTGGGAGACGATGGATTTCCCGTCGCATTCGACGCTGACCTTCTCAAGGGGCGGATCGAGGGTCTCGCACGCCCGGAGATAGACCCGGATGCAGTCCTGGTTGACCTCCTCCTTGAGCGCGGTCAGCGGCCGCGGAAACCGGGCGATGCTGTAGAAAGTCTTGGCCTGAAGGAATTTGGCCCGCGCGCCCTTCTGGTCCCCCTTCGCGGCGAGCGCTTCGGCCTCGTCCTCGAATTTCCGCCCTAATTCACGCCAGGGCGGGACCCAAAGATCGTCGGTCGTCCCCTTGAGGGAGGCCACCGTGTCCTTGAGAAGCTGGATGTCGTCGATCATGTAAAACCACCGCCGGTAGAAGCCCCCGTGCTCCACCACGAAGGGGTCCTCGCTCGGGGCGAGCGGCAACGAATCGAGTAGCGCGGTATCACTCATATCGTTTATCTCCCGTAATCAGCTAAAACTTGAGGTCTGCGGCTGACGGCCCGCGGCAAGTTGCCCAAGTACGGCTATCGAAGTCTCAGTCCACCACCGGCGGAAGGGACCGAAAAAACCCGAGGATTCATTTGTCGAAATTGATTCCCAACATACCGAATTTAATTTAAACTCTCAAAATACCGGACAGGCCCGCTTATTCGCCGGCGTCCTCCGGGAAAAAGGAGACCCTAAATGCCCCCCGTCGCCGTCATCGAAAAGATCCGGGCGCCCATCGAGAAGGTTTTCGACTTTATCGCCCATGTGGAAACACACCCGCAAATTGCCGACTTTTGCCGCGAGGTGAGGATTGTCTCCGAGAAAAAATCCGGCGTGGGCACGCGCTTCCATCAGGTGTACGCCAACGGGGACGAGCACGACTCTGAAATCGTGGTGTGGGAGCGGCCCTCGAAAATCGCCTGGCGGAACTTCGAGGGAGGATCGAGCGAGCCGATACAGATT
>JAPYQX010000086.1 GCA_029937135.1 Nitrospinota bacterium | reverse complement strand
CGCCTTGTAGACGCCCGACAAGAAGTCGTCGAGCGTGACCAGGGTGACGATGGAGGAGACCACCCGCGACAATTCCATCCGGGAGGAATCCACCAGGTAGGCGTGATTGTCGTAGCGCCCATCCGGGCGCGGAACCGCGGCATTGGGGCCGGCCGGGGCGGCGACACATCCGGAGACGAGGGAAGCGAAAAGGACGAGCGCCCAAATCCGTAATTTCAAGGCCGACATGAATCGACCCTCCCGAGGCGGCAGTGAACAGCGCCTGCCTTGGGCGCCGCCACCATACTCACTATTAACTTATCGGCGAATTCCTACTATCCGATAAGGTGAACCGTCAATTCTGTGTCTCTTGAGACATCCCATTGCCGCTTGAGACACCTCAAAACCATTGTTTTCAAGGCTATTCCCGGTATTTCTCGTTTTTGGGAAAGCCCCCGCCTAATAGAAGAGCATAAATCGTGCCTAAACCAGGATATCCCGCCAAATCGTACCGCAATAAGGAATCCGGCCCACAAACACCTCGAAAAAATCCCTTTGGACCGGAAATCCGCGCCCTCACCCCCGGCAATGGTTGCCTTTCCGGGCAAATATGGAGTATCCATCAAGCTTCCGGTTGCGCCGAATACACGTCGCCTCGCGGCTTCCTCGCCGCGCCGTTTTACTCACGACGATAATGAAGCAAGTGGGATACTGAATCTGTCATGAAATTGTTTCTGGCATGCAAAAGAATCATTAATCTTGAATAAGGAGACTCCCGTGTCCGTCATCATTAACGAAACGAAGAAAAAATCCCTCGAAGGAAAAGTGACTCTCGGCGCCGGTGTCCGGGCCGTCAAATCCGTCGAGATCGGAATGGCCATGGCCGCCAGCGGCTACGACTGGCTTTTCATCGATCAAGAGCACGGCCCCTTCAACCTCGAGACGGCCACCCAGATATCCATCGCCGCCCTCACTCAGGGAATCACTCCCCTCATCCGCGTCGCCTCGCTGGACGCCGACCTGAGCACGCGCGTCCTCGACGCCGGGGCGCAGGGCATTGTCCTCCCCCACGTCAACAACGCCGAGGAGGCACGCGAATTCGTTTCGATCTGCAAGTTCCCCCCGGTGGGGCACCGCAGCCACGGCGGCGGGCTGCCCCACGCGGCCTTCGCTTCGCTCGGCTCGGACGAGCTGCTTGAGGGCGTCAACCGGGAGATGCTCCTGGTGGCGATGATCGAAACGCCCGAGGCCGGAGAGTGCGCCGACGAGATCGCCGCCGTCGAGGGAATCGATGTCCTGCTCATCGGGACCAACGACCTGAGCACAGGCATGGGCATCGTCGGCCAGCACGATCACCCGAAGGTGAACCTGGTCTATGAGCAGGTGCTCGCCGCCTGCAAGAAACACGGAAAAACCCCCGGAATGGGAGGCTCCTACGCGCCCGATATGCTCGAGCGGCGGATACAGGAGGGGATGCGCTTCATCCTGAGCGGCAGCGACTTGAGCTTCATGATCGCGGGCGCCAAACGGCAGGCCGAAATAATTAGAGCCATTAAATATTAGTCAATAAACCGCTGGCCCGTTGATCCCCCGGCCGCACGGGAGCGAACCGCGGGACTATCACATACGATTGGAGAAAAGATGAAACTTTTGACGTATGAAGCCGATAACGGACCCCGCGTCGCCGTCCTGACAGACGCGGGGGTGGAGGATGTAGCCCCCGAAACGGGCGACGCTGCCGCGGTCATCGCCGCCAGTGGAACCCCCGAAACGGCCGGAAACCCCAAGTCACTCGACTCGGTGAAGCTCCTTGCCCCCATCGCCGAGCTTCGCCGCCCGGTCATCGCCGTGGGGCTCAACTACAAGCGCCACGCCGACGAGGGCGCCCGCAAGCGGGGCCGCCCGGTGGGCGTCTATCCCGAAACTCCGGTGATTTTTTGCAAGTGGCCGGGCTCCCACAACCACCACGAGGGCGGCATTATCCACCACGCCGCCACCGGGGAGGTCGATTACGAGTGCGAGCTCGTCATCGTCATCGGCAAACAGGGAATCAACATCTCCAGGGAAGACGCCATGGATTATATCTATGGCTACACCATCATGAACGAGGTCTCGGCGCGGGATATCCAGGTGAGGAACATGCAGTGGTTCCGGGGAAAGGCGCTGGACACCTTCGGCCCCCTCGGGCCCTGGATCGTCACCAAGGATGAAACCGGGGACGGGAACAATCTCAACGTCATCTCCCGCGTCAATGGCGAGGTGCGCCAGAACTCGAACACCAACGACATGATCTTCGATCTCGCCACCGTCATATCGGTCATTTCGGAGGGCTTCTCGCTCTACCCCGGTGATTTGATCGCCACCGGCACGCCCGAGGGCGTCGGCTTCGCGATGGACCCTCCCCGGCTGATGAAGGTGGGCGAGGTCGTCGAGTGCGAGATCGAAAACATCGGCGTACTGCGGAACAAAGTCGTCGCGCCCTGACGGCCCAAAGTTCAGTCCGGGATTCATTCAGCCCAAGATTAAAACCGACTCGAAATACACTCCGGCCCCCGAGTTTACGGGGGCCGGAAACTTCCCCAAATTCAAGAGATAAAAAACAAGACTGGAAAACCCTAAAAAAACATATCCACCCTCTTTTTTATTCCTCTTTTTCCCACTGAATCGGTGGAAAGAATGTGGAAAAAGCTTAATTTACACCCGTAACATTAATAAATTCACAGACTTGGATTAAATTGCCCAGGTTCGATACACATCCCTTAATTCATTTTAAATCAATGACATAAACTAAATTTTCGCCTATCCGAGCCAGTAGCCTTCGTCTTAACCGCTGTTTTTACACAGGTATTTGCCTCGGGGCGCCCGATTGTCCGATAATTTCACCGCTACCGTGCGGATGATTCACCAGACGAGGCGGCCCCCGCCTCCCCAAATGAGAGTTCCTAGGCCCGACGAAAAAAATATCGGCCGGAAGGATTTTTTCAAGGAAGGCCCCCTCTCCCTGCTCCGGGCGTTCATGGTAGCGGCGCGCGAGGAGCCCCCCAAGAGAACGCCCCGGCGCGAGGATCTCCCCCTCCTCCGGCCTCCCGGCGCGGCCCCCGAATCGGAATTCCTCTCGCTCTGCGAGGGAGGAGGCGCCTGCGCCGATGTCTGCCCGGCAAATGCCATCCTCCTTATCTCGCGAAAGGACGAACCCGGCCGCGACGCACCGATGCTCGAGCCTTCGGTAGCGGCCTGCGTCCTCTGCGACGATCTCGCCTGCATGAAAGCCTGCCCGAGCGGGGCGCTGAAACCACTCGAAAGGGAAATGATTCGCATCGGCATCGCGAAAATCGACCTGGAGGAATGCTTCGCCTGGTCGGGGCTGGACGAGTTCTGCGATTACTGCGTCGAACGGTGTCCGATCGGAGAGGCCGCCATCCGGATGGAGACCCGCGAGGACAAAAGGGGCCCCGTCATGGGCGAGAGCTGCGTGGGTTGCGGGGTATGCGAGTTCCACTGCCCGGACTATCCGGCGGCCATCCGGGTATTCGAGCTCTCCGCCGAAAAATGACCCCGGCATCCACCCCCGTGAACGCCCCCAAGGCCATTCTTCTCTGGGACGGAGAATGCGCCCTGTGCCGAAGTTGCGCCCGGTGGCTTGAGCGCCGGGACCGGGCCGGCGCTCTGCTGGCCCTTCCCTTTCAGCAGATCCCCTCCCCTCCGATGACCCCGGCCCTTGAGGCGGGATGCCGCCGCGCCATCCAGTTCATCCCGCCGGGCGGGCGGGCGCTCTCCTCGGGGCGAGCCGTCCTCGGGGTCCTCTCCTTGCTGGGCTGGAAAAAAAGCGCCGCCGTTCTGTCGGCGTCGCCCTTTGTTTTATTCGTGGAGGCGGGCTACTGGCTGATCGCCCGGAACCGGGGCCTCATCGGCCGCTTGCTGACCGGAGATTCCGAAAAACCCCGCTAATTCGAGAGGCGTACCCCCACCAGCGATTCAATGCCCAACCCCTCACTGGAGTCGGCGAAATCCGTCGTGGACACCGCGCCCCGAATAATTTGAAGTGTCGTCGTGTCCGTGCTCCCCGAAATGGCGAAGCCTGAGATATCCACCTTGACGAAATCGGCGATCTGAATGTTGTAGGTGCCGGAGACGGGCTCGAGCTTGATGATAATGGGAATGATCGTCTCGTTATTTCCCGCCGAGAGCCGGTCCGTCATTCCGCTGCGCCAGCCGTTCCGGTTGCCGGGAAGCGCCCGGGCCTCCTGGCCGAGTTCCACCGTCCCCGAATATCCGTCCTGGACGGCGGCACGGAAAACGGCGTTGCTGTTGTCGAACGTAATTCCGACGAGGAATACCTCCTCGTCCGCGATGTCTGAGCCGCAGCCGTTTCCAGTGGCTCCGTCCGTGAAAAAATTTCCACAATAGCGCGGAGCGCATAATTTTGCCCCACCGCGAGGACCCCGGCGCAGCCCGCCGAATTGTTGCAATAAATCGCCAGGGGAACGAGCTCATTCTCGCCCACCGCCGAGACGCTGGCGAGGGCGGCGGTGGCGCCAGCCGCTATGTTCGTGGAGTTGATTCCGACGACCGGGGCGAAAAACAGATCAAGGCTGTGATCGATGGCGACATTCACGGAGGTCGATGTGGGAAATGTGATAACGGGCGTCGCACTGGCGAGACAGGAAATCCCGGTCAGGTTTTGGGAGGCGAAGCTTGTCGCCTCCGCGCTGGCCTCTGCCTGGGTCCCGCCCGAGGCCAGAATCGCCGCGCCCGCGCGCGAGCCCGCATCCACTGCGTTTTGAATCGCGCTTTTGGCGACATAGATGTGGCCCACATCCACCGCCAGCGCCGCGCTTCCGGCCAGCGCCGGCAGCGCGATGGCCGCGATGATGATCGCCTGTCCCCGGGTGGAGGCAAAAAGTCGGCGAATCCTTCTCATGAATGCAGGACCCAAAAATTAAGGGTTCGAGTATTTTTTACGAGTCACGCAAAACCCTCCGTTTGTTTCCCTTATTTCAATTTCCCGAGTAAAGAGCTCGCCACTCACTCATGCCGCATCGTCGCCGTCTGCGCGAGGGGGAAGGTGCCCGTCCAACCGGGTATCAACGTGCCCGTCAGCGCCGTGAAATCGCATGAGACCGTCACTACCGTGCTGGCGCCGGCCGCCGCCGCCGCGCCGACGTTCGTCCCAACCGTCGTGCAGCCGGTCTGGCCCGCCGCCGTCAGGAACGTGTCAACCGTCGTGGTCAGCTCCAGGTTCGTCGTCGTGGGGATAATGCCCACACGGGCGCCCTCGCGCGCGGCGTTCGTCACTACCTGAAGAACGCTGTAGGCGCGCGCCATGTCCAGAACACCCATGACCAGGACCACCAGAACCGGCATCAGGAGCGCGAACTCGACAATCGCCTGGCCCCTTTCGCCCCGGCGGCGCTTCCCCGCTTTTCTCAGGGTTCTTCCTCTTCGTCCGATCATGATGTCCTCTGGCCGTTTTTGTCCGATATTCCTTCAAGGAATACCGGACGCCGCCGGGGGCGCTTCCCCCGCCTCAATAAACTTACATCCATCAAGGAAAAGAAACCCGGTTTAGTGGGTGTGTCGAACCACGAAAACACTGTGAACCGGGCCACTAATTCACCGGTGGAATTTTAACGGTATTCGGGTATCGAATGAAATAACCGGCTAAAATAACCGGATAGCGACTGGAGAGGCCGAAGTGCGTGATTTTGGGGAAATGTCCGCCCGAAAAGGGGGAAAAACCGGAACATTACCTCATTTCCCGTCTACAAGGCCGATATGATCGGCGCGATCAGGGGGCCGATTGCCGCCCCGAAGGCGGACATCGCCGCCACGAGAACAATGACAATGAGAGCGATGATCAGCGCATACTCGACGAGCATCCGGGCCTCCTGGCCTCCTGGCGGACCGGCCGCCGCCCTCGGGCCCCGGCAAACCCGGCATCTCCGTCTCCCCCGCCCTCCGCCGAGGTCTCAGGAAAACTCCTCGCTCAGGATCTCTTGAATAAAGCGCTGGACCGCCAACGGGTAGAAACGCACGTTCGGCGTCCGGATCACGGCGGTGTCGGTAATCTCCTTTTTGTGCAACTCATCCATGACCTTCTCGACCAAGAGGTCGGGGCTCCACTCGTGCTGGGTCACCTTGAGGTGCTCGGACTCGATTTTAAAGTTGCCCGAAACGGACTTGGGAAAAGCGAACACACGGCCCACCAGATGCGAGTCCATCATTTCACTGTCCTCGAAAAGATCGCCGAAGGTTTTTTCTATATCGGCCGGGGTCCAGATGATCTTCGGGCTGACGAACAAGCGGCCCGCGATCTGAACCGATCCGGCGCCCTCCTCCGCCTCCGGCCCCAGCACCCGGTATCCGAGTTCATGGTAGCCGGCCACGATCCCGACGTAGGGCCTGCGGAGAATCTCGGTCTCCGCCATTATCTTTTTAAGTTTCTCGAAATCCCGGTGCTCGTCCCGCTGATCATAATCGTCGAACATAGCGCTTTCGTTTTCCCGGTTAAAAAGAACTCCCGATTACCAGAATGAGCCTCCCGGCCCAAGCCGGCGCGGAACGATAGTATATGCCCTGAGCCGCCGCCTCAAGAAACACCCGGGACCGCACGTCCGTGAATCCGCCTCGGCAAGAAAACCCACTGGCGCTTGCAAGCTTTTCATTGGGGGCTTTTTGTTGCGGCTTTTTGTTGCGGGACGCCGATTAAGAGAATGTATTATCTTAAATGAGGTTTTCTGGCCCATGAAAGCCTTGCCGGGAGGGAATTACCATGTATCTATTTGAAACTTGTCCATTTAAAGAATTCTCAGGGATGGACGAGCCAGTGTGCTTTAAAACCGAGATAGCAGGGTGCGTCAAACGCCACCGCGACACAATCCGGAAATTTTGCACAAAAAATTTCACGCGCTGCCCCTACTACGAGATTCAGGGCCTGCGGGACCGGTTCGAGGGAAAAATCCCCTTCCGGTGGAAGGGGGCCAAATGAGCCGCCCGGCGGCCGCGTCTGCCTCCACCGGGCCTAACTCCTCCACGGCCGTTTCCACCGGGCCAGCTTCCGGGTCTCCGTAGAAATGCGAAAACCGCGAATCGGAGAGATCGACTTCGACCGATCCCCCTTTATCGTGATCTGGGAGGCGATCCAGGCCTGCTCGCTCGCCTGCCTCCACTGCCGGGCCGAGGCCCGGCCCTGCCGGGACATCGGAGAGCTGAGCACCGGGGAGGCTTTCGCCCTCCTCGATGAAACCCGCCGGTTCGGCCCCGTCCTCTTCGTCATCACCGGCGGCGACCCCCTCGAGCGGCCCGATATCTTCGACATCATCCGCCACGGCTCGGAAATCGGCCTGCGCATGACGATGACCCCGGCAGGGACCGAGAAGATGACCCGCGAGACCATCCTCCGGATGAAAGAGGCCGGCCTCGTCCGCCTTGCCGTCAGCCTCGACGGACACGATCACACGAGCCACGATAAGTTTCGGGGCGTCGAGGGAAGCTTCGACTGGACGATGGACTCCATCCGTATCGCACGCGAAATCGGCCTCGAGGTTCAGGTCAATACCACCGTCACCCGTTTCAACCAGGACCGAATCCGCGAGATCGCGGAAATGCTCGCCGGCGAGGACATCGCCCTCTGGAGCGTGTTCTTTCTCGTGCCCGTCGGGCGCGGGGCCAGGCACTTAATGGTCACCCCCAAGAAGCACGAAGCCGTCTTCCACGAACTCTACGACCTGGTCCACACAATGCCCTTCGACATCAAGACCACCGCCGCTCAACACTTCCGCCGCGTCCTGATGCAGCGTGCAGCTCAGGACCGCCTGATGAAAACGCCCGGAGCCGGGAACGCCCCGCAGCCTTTCACACCGGCCCCCGGCTTCATCACCGGGACTGGTCCCAGTGGGGCCGGACGAGCCGCCAAGGGGGTGAACGACGGCATGGGCTTCGTTTTCATCAGCCACCTCGGCGATATCATGCCGAGCGGCTTTCTGCCGGTGGCGGCGGGCAACATCCGCCGGGACTCGCTTGCCGATATCTAGCGGGGCCACGAGATGTTCCGCTCTCTCAGACAGCCGGAGGGCTACGCGGGGAAATGCGGCTACTGCGATTTTCAGGACGTTTGCGGCGGCTCGCGCTCGCGGGCCTGGGCGGTTTCGGGCAACTACCTCGCCAGCGAGCCCTACTGCACCTACCGCCCCCGGCGGCCGGACTCGGATCGACCCGCCTCGAACACTTACCGGGAAAATCACGCCGAGACCGGCGCACTCTCGCGCGATGAGGTCGCCGACGCTCTCTCGGCGCCGCCCTCTTGAAGCAAACCGAGCCGGACAGCTTTTCGAATTTTTCCCTGAATTCTCAGGCGGCGGACGCCGCGATGTAGTCGAGCAGGCTCGCCGCCGCCGCCCCCGCGCCAGCGGCGCAGTCGGGAATTCCCACCCCGCGGTAGGCGCTCCCGGCCACGGCAAGGCCCGGCAGCTTCCCAATCTCTTCGTCGATCACCCGGACCCGGTCCAGATGGCCGAGGCGGTACTGGGGCATGGCGCCTGCGTAGCGCGTGAGAACAGCGGCCTCGGGCTCGCCCCGGATTCCCAGCAGCGGACCCAGCTCGTCCATTACATGGGCGATCATCTCCTCGTCGGATACGAAGAAGGCGGCCTCCCCATAGGCGCCGCCCACGAAGGCGCGGAGAAGAACCTTTCCCTCCGGGGCGCGGTCCTCGAACTTCGTGCTCGAAAACGAGCAGGCCAGGAGCATCCGCCCCTCGATCTCGGGAACGACGAATCCCATCCCGTCCAGGGGGTGGGCCACCTGCTCCCGGCTGAAAGCGAGGTTGAGGGTGGCCACCGAGCCGTAGGGAATCTCGCCCAGTTGCGCGCCCAGCCGCTCCGACAGCGGTTCGAGCAGCCCCCGCGCCGGCTCCGCCGGCAATGCGAGACATATCGCGTCCGCCTCGATCTCTCCGCCGCCCTCGATTCCAATCCGCCAGCGCCCCCCTTCACTGCGGAGAGAAGCCGCCCGCGTATCCGGCCTGAGAGACCCGGCGGGTATCCGCTCGAGCAGCGCATCGACGAGGGTCTCCATCCCCGAGTCTAGGGTGAGAAAAAAGCCGTAGCGTGGCCCGCTGGCCGAGGCGGTCTGGTTCCTCGCCGCCCCCTCGCGCATCCGCTTGCGAAGCGCCCGGATGATGCTGCCGTGGGTGCGCTCCATCTCCAGGAACTGGGGCATCGTCGCCTCGAGGCTCAACTCCTCGGGGTCGGCCGAGTAGATGCCGCCGATCATGGGCTGGGCCATCCGCTCGAGGGCCTCCCGTCCAAAGCGTCTTCGGACGAAGCTCGCCAGCGTCTCGTCGCCGCCCCCCTTCCGGGCCGGGATGAAAAAATCCATCGCCATCCGGAGCTTGCCCAGCGGGCTGAAAATCGGGGTCGTCACGAACGGAAGAATCGCCGAGGGCGCGAGCAGATAAAAACCCTCGGGCACGGGGACCAGCCGCCCTTTTCGGAGGATGAAGCTGCGGCGGTGGGCCGATTTCGTGCCCGCGAGGTTTCCTTCGAGCCCCAGTTCACAGCACAGGGCGATGCCCTCGGGCTTGGTGGACAAAAAGCAGTCCGGCCCCCGCTCCATGACAAAACCCGCCTCGCGGGCGGTCTCGATGGAGCCACCGAAGCGGTTAGACGCCTCGGCCAGGGTCACTTCAAGAGAGAGCCCCCGCTCGCTCGCTCCCCGGATCAGCCGGTGGGCGGCAACGAGGCCGGTGATTCCTCCCCCGAGGACGACCGCGTGTCGAACGGGGCCGGTGGGTGTTGTGGGTGTGGGTGTAGGTATGGAGGACGCGCTCAACC
>JAPYQX010000462.1 GCA_029937135.1 Nitrospinota bacterium | reverse complement strand
GATAGCCCGTGTGCGGACGCCACAAATAGCTTGGAGGCATGGCAGTGACAGACACCGGCTCCCTTCTGACCGGGACGCGCGAGGACATCATCCGGCGGACCCGGCGCACGCGCGCAACGGCGACGCTCCGGCGGATGGTCCGGGAGACCCGCTTGTCCGTGGATAATTTCATTTATCCCATGTTCGTCGTCGAGAGCGAGGGGGTGAAGGAGGAGATCTCCTCGATGCCGGGCCAGTATCAGCTTTCGGTGGACGCCCTCGTGGCCGAGTGCGCCGAGGTCGCGGCCTTGAAAATTCCCGGCGTCATCCTTTTCGGTATTCCGGATCATAAAGACGACGCGGCCACCGAGGCTTACAGCGACAGCGGCGTTGTCCAGGAGGCCGTCAGGGCCCTCAAGTCGGCATACCCCGAGCTCTGCGTCATCACCGATGTCTGCCTCTGCGAGTACATGGACCACGGCCACTGCGGCATCGTCGAGGACGGCCGGATTTTGAACGATCCCACGCTCGAGCTTTTGGAGCGGACAGCCGTGAGCCACGCCGCCGCCGGGGCCGACATGATCGCCCCCTCGGACATGATGGACGGCCGCATCGGCGCCATCCGCCGGGCCCTCGATCAGGCGGGCTTTATCGAGACACCGATCATGGCTTATTCGGCGAAGTTCGCGAGCAGTTTTTACGGCCCCTTCCGGGTGGCGGCCGGGAGCACGCCCTCGTTCGGGGACAGGAATTCCTACCAGATGGACCCGGCCAACGCCCGCGAGGCGATGCGCGAGGTGGATTTCGATCTTGAGGAGGGGGCCGATATCGTGATGGTGAAGCCGGCGCTCGCCTATCTGGACCTGATCGCGCGGGTGAGGGACCGGGTTGATGTCCCGGTTGGCGCCTACAATGTCTCGGGGGAGTTCGCGATGGTGGTGGCGGCCTCGCGGAACGGGTGGATCGACCCCGAGCGGGCGTTCATGGAGGTTTTAACCTCGATTCGCCGGGCTGGGGCCGATTTGGTCCTCACCTATTTCGCGCGCGACGCGGCGAGGCGGCTGTCGGGGGACGCGGACACCCCGTTATCGTGGCTTTAATGGCTGTGACACGGCTAGGCCGTGGCCGTCCGGCGGTTGTTTGGAGTTTTATTTTTTTGAATTTTATTTATGAAACTTAGAGTACAGGGAGATTTCACCATGCCGAATCAGGAGATTGTCATTCTCGGCGGGGCGCGGACCCCGTTCGGGACTTTTCTGGGAACATTGAAGGACATGACTGCTACCCAGCTCGGCACGATAGCCGCGAAGGAAGCGATGGTGCGCTCTGGCGTCGAGCCGGGGCTGATCGACCACACGGTGATCGGCAACGTGATCCAGTCGGCGGCGGACGGCGTGTACATCGGCCGCCATATCGCGCTGGCGGCGGGTGTGCCGAAGGAAAAGCCCGGCTACTGCGTCAACCGGATGTGCGCCTCGGGGTTTCAGGCCGTCGTGAGCGGAGCCAAGGAGATCATGACGGGGGACGCGGATTTTGTCCTCGCCGTGGGGGCGGAGAACATGAGCATGACCCCCCACATCATCCGCAACACGCGCACGGGAATCGGGTTGTTTCAGACCCCGATGGAGGATGGCCTGCAAAACGCCCTGAGCGATCATTACGCCAATATCCAGATGGGAATCACCGCCGAGAATCTGGCCGAAAAATACGACCTTCACCGCGAGGCGGTGGATGAGTTCGCCGCCCTGAGCCAGGCCCGCGCCACCGAGGCCTGGGACAGCGGGCGCCTCGCCGAGGAGTGCATTCCGGTCGAGGTCAAGCAGCGGAAAAAGACGATCATCTTTGATCGGGACGAGCATATCCGGCCCGATTCGACGGCGGAGAAACTGGCGGGCCTGCGGCCGGTCTTCAAGGAGGACGGGGTCGTCACGGCGGGCAAC
>JAPYQX010000085.1 GCA_029937135.1 Nitrospinota bacterium | reverse complement strand
GCTGGAGGAGGACTATTCATACCTTTACAGGGATTTCGACGAAATCAAAAAGGTGTCCCTCGGGAGAAAAAAATCCAGTCGCCGAAAGTAGTCGAGGGGGCTGTTATTGATTTGAGCTTCGGTTTTTCACCGCGCTTTGGATAACGCGCTGGGCGAGGCGGGCGCAGTGGCGCTTGTGCTTGGGGAGTCCGCCGAGGGAGCCGGTGATAACTTCGGGGGTTACCTCGAGGAGTTCATCCACTGTTTTCCCCCGAACCAGGTCGGTAACGGCGCTCATGGCGGCGGTGATGGCGCCGCAGCCGAGAACCTCCATTTTTGCGTCTGCGACGATATTTCCGTCGAATTCCAGGTAGAGGGTGACTTCATCCCCGCAGGCGGGGTTGGTCCCCGTCCCGATGCAATCCGTGTCTTCGATGAAGCCGGTGTTATGGGGATCGGCGATGTGCGCCAGTACGGTTTCGTTGTAGTGGTAGTCGTCCGTGGCCATTTGCGATGCCTAACTCCCGGACGCGGTCCGAGCCCGGGGAGCTATCGAACGAACCCGCTCGACCGCCTTGGGGAGCACTTCGAGGAGGCGGTTCACGTCGTCCTCGGTGCTGCCCCAACCCAGGCTGATACGAAGAGAGCCCTGAACAGCGTTTTTCGGCAGGCCCATGGCGAGCAAGACATGGCTGGGCTCGGTCGATCCCGAGCTGCAGGCGGAGCCGGTGCTTACCGCGAAGCCTTCAAGATCAAGCCGGATAAGAAGCGTCTCCCCCTCCGCGCCGAGGAAACCGAGGTTGCTGGTTCCGGGAAGGCGGTTGCCGGGGTCTCCGTTGATCACCACGTCCGGGATTCGCTCGCATATTTCATTTTCCATTTTGTCTCTGAGGGAAGCGATTTCCCTTGATTCAAACGGCTGTTCCTTTTTCGCGATTCGGCATGCTTCGCCGAGCCCGGCGATTGAGGGGACATTCTCCGTGCCCGAGCGTAGATTGCGCTCCTGTCCCCCTCCCGTGATTATCGGGTCGATATGGACACCGTTTCGAATGTAAAGAAAGCCGACGCCTTTGGCGGCGTTGATTTTGTGGCCGCTGGCCGACAGAAGATCGACGCGGGCGGAATTTACATCAATAGAAAGTTTGCCTGCCGCCTGAACCGCGTCCGTATGGAAGAGGACGCCCCTTTCGCGGCAGAGGGCGCCGATTTTTTCGATAGGCTGAACAGTGCCCACCTCGTTGTTTGCCCACATGATCGAAACAATGCGCGTGTCCGGGCGGATGGCGGCCGCGACTTCGCCGACGGATACAAGGCCCTTTTGATCCGGATTAATATATGTGACCTCGACGCCGGATTTTTCGAGTAGTTGGCAGGTATCGAGGACCGCCGGGTGCTCGATGGCGCTGGTGACGATATGACCCCTGCCCTCAACTGCGGAGATGGCTCCCCTGAGCGCCCAGTTATCGCTTTCAGTGCCTCCCGAGGTGAAAATGATTTCCTCGGGGCTGGCCGCGCCGATAAGACTGGCGGCATGTTCGCGCGCTTCCTCGACGGCGGCGCGGGCTTGTCTTCCGAATCGGTGAATGCTGTTCGGGTTGCCGAAAGCGGGCCCGAGGTGGCGGTTGATCGCCTCGGCCACTTCCGGCCGTACGGGCGTTGAAGCGTTGTGATCCATGTAGACGGGGTCGCGGGTCATGGCCGTCTTTCGGCATCGGGGTTGCGAACGATGTCGAGTTCGCGTTCGATCTCGGCGATCCGGAGATTAAAGGCCTGCAAGGCGGACTCCACCGGATCGGGAAGATTGGCGTGCTCGAAGGATTCGGAATCATTTTTTGTCTCGCCCTCCCGGTAAACCACCCGGCCCGGAACGCCGACGACGGTGGAGCCCGGGGGCACGTCCGAGATGACGACCGACGCGGCGCCGATGCGGCTGCCCGCCCCGATGGTGTGCGGCCCCAGGACTTTCGCGCCAACGCCGACGATTACGTTGTCTTCAAGTGTGGGGTGGCGCTTTCCTTTGTGGAGACTGACGCCGCCGAGCGTCACGCCCTGGTATATCGTGCAGCCCCGGCCGATTCGGGTGGTTTCGCCGATGACGACTCCCATCCCGTGATCGATAAAAAAATTCTCTCCGATCTGGGCGCCCGGATGGATCTCGATACCCGTTAAAAATCGGCTCAGGTGGCTGAGCCATCTGGCGAAGAGATAGAAGCGGCGATTCCACAGAAAGTGGGCGAGGCGGTGAAAAGATACGGCATGAAATCCCGGGTAGCATAGGAACACCTCGGCGACCGAACGCGCGGCGGGGTCTCTCTCGAGAACCGCTCGAACATCGCGCCGGAGGAGCAGGAGCGCACACCGGATAATCCTGGGTAAAAAACGCATGGAAGTACTCTCCTCGAAAGCAATTCGCCTCGCTCTGGTTCAAATGCGAAAGGCGGCCAAATCAGCCGCCTAAGAGACTGTTTATTATCGCACTATCATTTGCCAAGCGCTATCGGGGTTATTCTGGGGACATCGGCGAAACGGGGGTATTCAATATTTTCCGCTGAAAAAATCTTCAAGGAGCCGGGCATGGTCAAATGCAATGGTGGTGGGGGGATTCCTTAGCCCCTTCCGGGTGAATTTCGCCTGCCGGAGGGCTGTCCGGCGGACGGCGGGTTCGTTTTGTGTTTTCATTTTGAAAGCCAGCCGAATCGTGATATGAGGGGCGGACCAGACTGAACTCCCGCCGAAATGGACCGAAAATGGAACAAAAAACCTCCACTATCATCATGAAGGGAAAGCCCGTCGCCGAAAAACTGACGGAGGGGCTCCGCTCCGAAATCGAGGAGCTCTCCGCGTGCGCCGGCCGCCCGCCCGGCCTCGCTGTCGTCCTGGTGGGGGAAGACCCGGCCTCCCAGGTCTATGTCCGCATCAAGGAGCGCACCGCCAAGAAACTGGGCATCCTCACTTTTGACCACCGGATACCCGAAAATATCGATCAACAGAGTCTTCTTGACCTGATTGGCAGCCTCAACGCAGATCCCACAGTGGACGGAATCCTTATCCAGCTTCCCTTGCCTGATCATCTGGACGAGCAGGAGGCCCTCCGCGCCGTCGCCCTCGATAAGGACGTTGACGTATTTCATCCCGAGAATTTTGGACGCATGGCCCTGAAGCAGGGCATGCTTCGCCCCTGCACCCCGGCCGGCGTCATCGAGATACTCAAGCACTACGAAATCGAAATCGAGGGGAAATCGGCTGTCCTGATAGGACGCTCCAAAATCGTCGGCCTCCCGCTGTCGCTTTTGCTCTTGCACGAGAACGCGACCGTTACCGTCTGCCACTCCCGCACATCCGATATCGCGGCGGTCACCCGCGAGGCCGATATCGTCATCGCCGCCCTTGGCCGCCCTAAGTTCCTGACAGCCGATATGGTGAAGGAGGGCGCCGTCGTCGTCGATGTCGGCATCAACCGCGTCGATGAAAAGCTGGTGGGTGATTGTGATTATGACGCCCTCGCCGGGAAGGTCTCGGCGATCACCCCCGTTCCGGGCGGTGTGGGTCCGATGACCGTGGCCATGCTGATGGCCAACACCGTCCGGGCGTTCCGAGAACATGTATCCGGCTAACCTCCCGCCCTTCGAGTGAGGACACTCGCTTGAGCGCCGATCTTCTGGGCCCCTCCGCCGCCGCCGATGCGGGCCCGCCCGTCTATACGGTTTCCCAGCTCAATTCCAGGGTCAAAGGCCTCCTCGAGGAGGAGTTCGCTCAGGTCCTCGTCGAAGGGGAGGTGACTTCCTGGCGCACCTATCCCTCGGGTCACGCCTATTTTTCCGTCAAGGACGCTACCGCCAAGGTGGGCGCGGTCATGTTTTCGGGCCGCAGGAAATTCCTGCGCTTCGAGCCCGAGGACGGCATGCGCGTTCTGCTCAAGTGCCGTGTGACGCTCTATGAGCGCGACGGCCGTTTTCAGCTCTCCGTCCTGTCGATGGAGCCGCTCGGCGAAGGCGCCCTCGAGGTGGCTTTTCGCCAGTTAATGGACCGCCTCGAAAAAGAAGGTCTCTTCTCCCCGGAGCGCAAGCGGCCGTTACCCACACGTCCCCGGCGGGTGGCCCTGGTCACCAGCCGCGAAGGAGCCGCCCTGCGGGACATGCTGCGGGTGCTTTCCGACAGAGCGCCCATCGTCGAGGTGGTTCTGGTGCATACCCTTGTTCAGGGAAAAGGGGCGGGCGAGTCGATTGCGGCGGCTCTTCATCGCGCGGACCGGGGGCTTCGGGGGATTGATCGGGCGGCCGATCTGATCATCGTGGGCCGGGGCGGGGGAAGCCGCGAGGATCTCTGGGCGTTTAACGAGGAAGTCACTGTCAGGGCGATAGTCAATTGCGAGACGCCGGTTCTGTCGGCAGTGGGACATGAAATCGACACCTCGTTGAGTGATCTGGCCGCAGACGCCGCCGCCCCCACACCGACCGCGGCGACCGAGGTCGTGGCCCGGGGGTGGCGGGAGCTTTCCCGCGATCTGGACCGGATGCCCGGGACGTTGCTTCGGCTGACCGAGGGCCGAATCGCCGGCCTCGAAGCGCGCCTCGAGGCTATCGCGGCGGAACGGACCCTCCGGCGGCCCGAGGACGCCCTGGGGGTTCTCGCGCAGCGGGTGGATAGCCTTTTCGAGCGCATGTGGCGGGAGGCCCGGCACGCCGAAGCCGCCCGTCTTTCCCGTCTTCGAGGCATTCTGCCGAGGCTGGCCGCCTCCTCGCCGGGTGGTGCGGTGCGCCGGAGCGAGGTGGAACTTTCGGACATGATGCGCCGCTTGCGGCTGGCGGATGAAAGTGGCCGGGAGCGAAAGGCATCCGCGCTTCGCACCGCCGCGGGGCGGCTCGAAGCCGTATCCCCGCTGGCGGTCCTGGCCCGTGGGTACAGTCTGGCCTACAGGGAAAAAGACAGTTCGCTGCTCCGCCGGGCGGAGCAGGCTGGTGTGGGTGAACGTGTGCGTCTGCGTCTCTCCGAGGGTATGCTGATATGCTGGGTGGAGGAGAGCTTGAGAGAAGGAGAAGGAACTTGAACGCGGCGAAAAAATCCGCTTCATCGAAAAAAGGCCCCGAAAATTTCGAGGAGGCTCTTGAGCGCCTCGAGGAAATTGTTGAAGAGCTCGAGGGCGGCGAGGCCCCTCTGGAGGGAGCCGTGGGCCTCTATGAGGAAGGCGTCTCGCTTTTCCGCTATTGCCGCGAGCAGCTCGATTCCGCGCAAAAGCGTGTCGAGGAGCTCGCGGGTGAAGCAGAGGAGGTTCTCTCTCTTCGCTCTTTCGAGGATGAAGACGAGGAAGAGGAAGAATAAACAGTATGAGCCCTGATTCCGGCGCCGCCCGGGTGGACGCCGCCGCCTATATGAAGCAGTGGGCCGCCCGGGTGGAGGAAACCCTCGATCACCTGGTGCCCGAGGATGGCGGCGAGCCCTCCGAAATGTTTCGGATCATGCGCTACAGCCTTTTCGCGGGAGGGAAGCGGCTTCGCCCGATCCTCTGTGTCGCGGGTGCCGAAGCCGTGGGCGGTGCGCCCGATTCGGTGCTTCCCGCCGCCTGCGCCCTGGAATGCATCCACACCTATTCCCTCATTCATGACGATCTTCCCGCGATGGACGATGACGATTTTCGCCGTGGCAATCCCACCAGCCATAAAGTTTTCGGAGAGGCGGCGGCGATACTGGGCGGGGACGGTCTCCTGACCCTGGCATTTGAACTCATGACTGATGAAATCATGGCCGAATCAGCCGGTCCGGCGCGAGTTCTGGAAGGCGTTCGGGTTCTGGCCGAAGCGGCCGGGGCGGCGGGTATGGTGGGGGGCCAGCTTCTCGACATCCGCGCGGGCGGACAGGTGAGCGGACCACCCGAACTCGAGGATATTCACCGCCGCAAGACCGGGGCCTTGATCCGGGCATCGGTCTATATGGGGGGGCTTCTGGGGGGTGGAAGCCCGGATGAGATAAGCGCTCTCGCCCGTTACGGAGAGAAAGCGGGCCTCGCCTTTCAGATAGTCGATGATATTCTCGATGTCGAGGGCGACGCTGAATTAATGGGAAAATCAACGGGCTCGGACGCCGGCCAGGAAAAGGTCACCTATCCGGCCCTTCACGGTCTCGATGCCTCGAAGGAGATGGCCCGGCGGGTGGCCGAGGAGGCCATCGGCGCCCTGGCCGCTTTTGAGGGGGGGGCTCCGGCGCTCGCCGCCTTCGCCCGGTTTATTGTATTGCGGAGATTCTGAACATCAACTAGCATGTTGGGGCAAGTCTTTGAAACACCAGAAATCTCATTGAGTTAACGCCCCATCAGGCGTTTAGACGCCTTTTGAAGTAAAGGAAAGGTTCTGCTCCGGCGGAAGATAGGATATGGGCGAACTACTCGACCGGATTGACAGCCCGGACGATCTCAAGAAATTGAGTGAGGAAGAACTTCCCCAGGTCGTCAGCGAAATCCGGGACCTCATCATCCAGGTGACCTCCAAAACGGGGGGGCATCTGGGTGCATCGATGGGCGCGGCCGAACTCGTCGTTGCGCTTCATTATCTCTACGACACCCCCCGCGACAAGCTGATCTTCGATGTGGGCCACCAGGCATACGGGCATAAAATTCTGACCGGGCGGCGTGATCGCTTCGAGACGCTTCGCCAGTGGGGCGGCATCTCAGGTTTTCCCGACAGGCGGGAAAGCGAGTACGACGCGCTGAACGTGGCGCACGGGGGGACCTCGATCTCGGCCGCCCTCGGCATGGCCACCGCGCGCGATCTCCAGGGCGAGGACTACCACGTCGTCGCCGTCATCGGGGACGGCAGCCTCACGGCCGGAATGGCGATGGAGGGGCTGAACAACGCCGGGAACATGGATCGCGATGTCACCGTTATCCTGAACGACAACAAGATGGCCATCTCGAAAAACGTGGGCGCGATGTGCTCTTATCTCTCACGCATCATGACCGGCGAATGGGCTAACCGTGCGCGCAAGGTCCGCGATGAATTGCAAAAACTCCTTACCCAGGTCCCGATTGTGGGGGAGACGGCGGTGGCCCTGATGGACCGGGTAGAGGATTCGGTCAAGAATTTCATTGTGCCGGGGATGTTGTTCGAGGAGTTGGGGTTCCGCTACATCGGGCCCGTGGACGGTCACCGTCTGGATCTTCTCCTGCCCACCTTGCGTAACGTGATGAAAATGAAGGGTCCCAATCTGGTCCATGTGGTCACCCAGAAAGGCTACGGATATCCCTACAGCGAAAAAGAGCCCATCACCTACCACGGCGTCACGAAATTCGACCCCGAGACGGGCGAGTTCAAGAAAAAGGCCCCCGGCCCGCCGGCCTACGCGAAGGTCTTCGCCGAGACGATGGCCAAGCTGAGCCGGAAGGACGATAAGATTGTGGCCATATCGGCGGCCATGCTCGAGGGAACGGCGCTGGTGAAGTATCAGGCCGAGTTTCCGGATCGCTGCTTCGATGTAGGGATGTGCGAGCAGCACGCCGTCACCTTCGCGGTGGGCATGGCGCTTCAGGGGATGAAACCCGTCGCGGCCATCTACAGTACTTTCCTTCAGCGGGCCTACGACCAGATTATCCATGATGTTTGCCTGACCAATGTACCCGTCATCTTCGCTCTCGACCGCTCGGGCCTGGTTGGCGACGATGGGCCCACGCACCAGGGCGCCTTCGATATCGCCTATCTCAGGTGCCTGCCCAACATGGTTATCATGTCGCCCAAGGACGAAAACGAGCTTCAGCGCATGACGCTCACCGCCATCGAGTATCCGGGTCCGGCGGCCGTTCGTTTTCCCCGGGGGGCGGGCGAGGGCGTAGAGATGGATGAGGAAATCGAACCCCTGCCGATCGGCGAGGCGGAACTTGTCCGCGAGGGTGAGGATGTGGCCCTCATTGCGCTGGGTCCCATGGTCGGCCTTTCGATGGAATCGGCCGCCCAACTCGATGAACTGCACATCAAGGCGGCTGTGCTGAATCTTCGCTTCGTCAAGCCTCTCGACGAGGAGAAGATCGTGGACCTCGCCCGGCGGTGCAAGCGCCTTGTCACCATCGAGGAAGGCGTCCGCATGGGCGGCATGGGTTCCGCCGTTGTCGAGCTTCTCTCCGAGCGGGGCATTGAAAATGTCGCGGTGACCCGTCTCGGATTCCCCGACCGGTTCATCGAGCACGGCTCGCCCAACATTCAGCGCGAGGACTGTTGCCTCACGCCTGGTGATATCACCCAGGCCGCCCGCGATTTAATCGAAGGCCGGGCCAAGAAAGCCTCCTCGCTCACAGGACATGCCTAAGGGCGAACGCCTTGACCGCCTGCTCGTCGAGCGGGGTCTCGCCCTGAGCCGAGAGCGGGCTCAGCGCCTCATCCTCGCCGGCCGCGTCACCGTTAAGGGTGTCCTGGCCGACAAGGCCGGTTCCGCATTTCCCTCCGATGCCGACATTGCCGTAAAGGAAGACCCCTGCCCCTACGTTAGCCGGGGAGGGCTCAAACTCGCCGCTGCCCTCGATGAATTCACCATCTCCCCCGAAGGGCGTTTTTTTCTCGATGTTGGGTCGTCCACCGGAGGGTTTACCGATGTCATGCTCCAGAGAGGGGCCCGGCGCGCCGTCTGCGTTGATGTCGGCAGGGGCCAACTCGATTGGTCGCTCAGGGAGGACCCGCGCGTCACGGTGCTTGAGGGCGTGAACGCGCGTTACCTGACGAAAGAGAAATTCATCAGAGCCGTGGGCCCCAGGGCCGTGGGCCCAAAAGCTGCGAACCCCGGCTATTCCAGTCTCAAGGTTTCCGGTCTCAAGGCTCCTGAACTTGCGGCTCCCGATCTTGAAGCTCCAGACCTCGCGGCTCTCGATCTCTCCTTCATCTCGGTGACGAAGGTCCTCCCCGCCGTCCTTGCTCTCATGGCGGAAATATCTGAATTGCTCGTCCTCGCCAAGCCCCAGTTCGAGGCCGGGCGCGATCAGGTCGGAAAGGGAGGAATCATCAAGGACCCGGCCGTGCATCGCGCCGTGCTTGAATCCCTGTGGGCATGGGCCTCAGAAAACAGTTTCGGCCCCGCCGCCGCCTGCGCGAGCCCTATCACAGGCGCGAAGGGGAACCGGGAGTTTTTTGTGTATATGAAGCCGGGTGAAAAAGCGGGTGATGGTGAACATGAGATAGATCGGGCGCTCGAGGAGCCGGATAGTTAGCCCGGTGGTATCGCCCACCACCCCGGCCCCGGGAGGGAAATCCCCACCCGTAATGAAAAGAGGGCGATCCTTCCGTAGCCGGAAGAACCGCCTCCTTGGGTTGAGCCGGTGTTTTTTTAGGCTCTTACTTGAATATTTTTGTCCACTCGCCTCTGATTTTCTTGAATTTCTTCTGGGCGCCGACCCAGTCCTTCAAGCCCAGCATCTTCACCTTTGTCAGGTCGAGCAGGTAGGGCCGCGCGGCCTCGGGGGGGGGTGTAGTTCTTGCGGAACGAGTAGACCGTCTCGCCCTCGACGTAAACGTCGGTTCCCTCTTTGCTCATCAGGTAATCGATGAGCAGCTTGCCCGCGTTCGGATGGGACGAGCCCTTGAGGACGACGATCTGGTTGCCCAGGAAGACCTGGCCCTCTTTATAGGAGCCCAACCGGAGTATCTTGGCGAGGCTGGGCTTCTTTTTGACGTTCTGATAGATGCGGCCCGTAATGTTGAACATGTCGAGCGGCCGGTCGCAGCTGATGACCATCTGGATCCGGGGCTCTGTGCGGAACATGACGAGCGGCTTGGTTGCCTTGAGCATCCGCCAGATCTTGGGTATGTCCACGCCCGCTTCCATGAGGCCGATCATCGTGTTGGTCGTCGTAAAGCTCTTGGTGATGTCGGCGGCGATGGTCCGGCCCATTAATTTTTTATCGACCATGTCGTAAATTGAATCCACCTTGAAATCCTTCATGCCGGGGCACGAGGAGTTCCAGATGGGCTGGAAGGTGTAGGCGAGCACCGTCGGGACGTAGGGGTAGTTGTGGTACTGGCCCGCCTTCTCGACGGTCTCGATCAGGTCTTTCCAGTGCCCGGTGTCGAGCTTGAGGAAAGCGCCCCGCTTATGTCC
>JAPYQX010000461.1 GCA_029937135.1 Nitrospinota bacterium | reverse complement strand
CTCCACTTCGGTCTCGGCTTTGAGCCCTACACCCATTTCACCTCTCCGATTCGCCGCTATGCCGACCTGCTTGTTCACCGCCGGCTCAAGCGGCTCATGCGCGGCGACCGCAGGAAGCCGGACCGAAAACGGCTGGTGGAAATTTGCGCGGATATCTCCGAGTGCGCCCGGCAGGCGCAGTACGCCGAGCGCGAGATGGCGGATTTTCACAAGGCCCTCCTGATGCGGGGCCGAATCGGCGACCGATTGACGGGGCACGTTTCCGGCGTGACGGGTTTCGGCGTCTTCGTCGAGCTCGAGGAAAATTTCGTCGAGGGGATGATCCCCCTCGAGTCGATGACGGAGGATTATTATATTCACCTGCCCGATGAACATGCCGTCCTGGGCGAGCGCACGGGGCGGCGGCTTCGGCTGGGGGATCCGGTGACGATCCGTGTCGTGGCCTCGGACCTCGCCCGCCGCGAGGTGACCTTCCAGCTCCTCGCCGGGGGCGGCCGCGAGGTTCCGAGAGGGGCCCAGACCCGCGTCCGCAGGAGCGCCCGGACGGCCGGCCGGAAGCGGCCTCAAGGCAAAGCCCGAAGCGGCTCAACCCGGGGTGGTTCCACCCGGGGCGGCGCCACCCGGAAAAAGCCCGCCCGGAAAAAGGCCTCCGGGAAAAAAAGGGCTCGGAGACGGTAGGTCGGGGCCCGCTGGTGGCGGTTTGGGGCTGAAATACCGGTGGCGAACTTCGGGCGAATGTCCTATATTCTCCAACGACAGCGACGAGGGAGCCGGTGCGCCGGTCTCCCTCGTTTGCGTTGGGCCGCTTTGGATTGGACGGGGTTTGGAAATTCCCGCTCCGGACCGATACTGTTTGAAGGCGGGTGGGTTTTTGACGGTTCGAAATCCAGTAGTTTGAAAATGAGCAGAAGGAGGATCGGTCATGGCGGGCGGAATCAAGATTATCGCCGATAACCGCCGCGCACGCGCCGACTATATCATTGAGGAGACCTTCGAGGCGGGCATCGCCCTGACGGGAACCGAGGTGAAGTCTCTCCGCGAGGGGAAGGCGAACCTGAAGGAGAGCTACGGGGACGTTGTGGGCGGAGAGGTCTGGCTCGTCGGCTGCCACATCAGCCCCTATGCCCACGGGAACGTCAACAACCATGAGCCCACCCGCCGGCGAAAGCTCCTCCTTCACAGGAACGAGATCGACCGGCTCTACGGCAAGACGCAAGAGAAGGGGCTCACCCTCGTGCCAATGAAAATATACTTCAAGCGGGGCCGGGCGAAACTCGAGCTCGGCCTGGGCCGAGGCAAAAATCATGGCGACCGGCGGCAGGAGCTGAAAGAGCGCGCCGTCAACCGCGAGGTCGAGCGCGAACTCAGCAATCGGAACAGGGGCTGAAATGGCCCGGCCGTTAGCTGACAGATAACGATATTCCCCTCCGGCGGAGATGATCGCCCCGCCGGGGCGGGTTTGCGATGCATGGGGGCGATCCGGCTTCGACGGGAGGACATGACGACTGAGCTGCGCGTCGGGGACGCCACTTGGCCCCGTTAACAATGTGGCAAAACACACCAGCCGACACTGAGCTGGCTCTCGCTGCTTAACAGCTAGCGAGCGTCCCGCCTCTCCTTGTTCGCGGGAGGGGGCCGGGACGCCATGAAGCGGACTAGCCGGCGTCTTCTTCGGTCCGTAGGAGACGCCAGCGAAATTTAACCGGACTAGCCCGGAAGAGAGCCCGCCGGCGGGCGCGAGCCCGGGCGAAACCTAAACCGCCGGACACACGCGTAGACGTTCAGTTTGAAGCCTTTCGGACGCGGGTTCGATTCCCGCCGCCTCCACCATCTTGGATTCCAAGGGAATCCAGTACCACCAGGAAGCCCCCTGAAACGGGGGCTTTTTGTTTGTTTTGTAGTCCGACAAGGGGCAACAGTGTCCGTTGACATCCGGGGG
>JAPYQX010000084.1 GCA_029937135.1 Nitrospinota bacterium | reverse complement strand
GCCGATGGCCGTCGCCAGAGGAATGGCGAGGGGCTGATCGCCGCCGAGAGCGGCGCTGATCCATGACTGATCGACATAATGAACGATGACCGCCTCGATGATGAAAGCAAGGGTCAACCATTTTCCCAGGAAGAGGGAGATGCCGCCGGCCTCGGCGAAGAACCGCCTCCAGCGCGTTGGAGGGCGCTGGGGCATGTCTGAAACTGAAGTCACCGGCGAGGGGACGCAACAGGCGTCTGTTTGGGCGTGGGCGAGTCCCTTAAGCTGATTTTGTAAAAAGCCGCGCGAGATGAGCGCTGAAACCAGATACCCCGAACCAGCACCCAACAAAATGGCCGCAGCGAGGCGCGCCAACGCATAGTCGATGCCCAGCGTTCCCGAGGTCAGCAGGAACATTTCCGGGCTCATCAGGGGCGAGCTGATCCAGAAGGCCATGATCGGAGCGAGCGGCACGCCTCCGGTCAGCATGGCCGCTATCAGCGGAAGAACCCCGCAAGAGCAAAACGGGACCGTGGCGCCGGCCAGCGCCGCTCCTGCTACCGCCACTTTTTCCTTGCGCGTGAATACCACCCTGATTGTCTCCGAGAAGCCGGAGACGGTTGCCCAGGCGGAGGCGGATATGCTGAGCAAAACGTAGGGAAGAATTACCCAAAGCTGTTCGGCGACGAAGGTTAGATTTCTCCAAATCTCAGCGTTCAGTTTATCAAAGGCCGCCGCCGGAAGAACCAGGAAGGCCAGAACCCACGCCCCGGCAAGCACCGATGCGCCAGTGACTAGCCAGGTCCAGTTCGTCACGGGCAGGGCACCTGAAAATCCTTCGGCCACGGGTGCGCCGTTTACAGACGCGGGCGCACAGCAGCTTGCCGCTTCGATTGGGGTTTGAACTTCTCCGCAACAAGCGGCGGGGGTTTCAACAGGGGCCTCTGCGGAGGTTTCAGCAGGAGCTTTCGATTCCGTCGTCATGATTTCACGGCCCCCTCGGACTCGGCCGAGGCGGCGCTGGCGAGGCGCTCGAGGGCTTTTATGAAATTCTCACTCTCCCCGGCCGGCAGGTGTTCGATGAGCCGCCCCTCGCGCTCGGCGCACTCGCACTGAATTTTCTCCCACAGTGAAATGCCATCCACGGTCGGCTTGAGGCAGCAAACGCGCCGGTCGCCCGGTTTTTGCTCCCGTTTGACGAGCCCGCGCTCCACTAGCGGCTCCGAGCAGCGGGTCAGTCCGCTGGGCGTGAGGCCAAGCTTCGAGGCAAGGAACCCCATCGTCAGCGGCTCGGGCGGCTCCTCGCAAAGCGTGTGAATCAGGTTCCACTGGGTCAGGGTGATGTCGTGGCAGCAGACGGCATCTTTGTCGATGGGGTGCAGAACCGACCAGAGCCGGTGCAGAGCCTGATGGAACCGGTGGCCGAGCTCCTCCCCGCGATCAGTGAATTTAAGTGATTTTCTTTCCGTGATCGGCATCGTCTCTAAAAACCTTTCTAAAAGAACCCATCCCAAATAACCTGCATTAACGGAATTGGTCCGGTAAATTCAACGAATACGGCCTGGTAGCTTTACCCGGTCAATATTTGACTCGATCAAGTATATGTCCCGTTCCCGCTCATCCGTCAAGACGTTTTCAGGCATTTTCGCCTGATTTTTAGATTTTTTGGAGAACCTTCCAAATTTTGGGTCCCCTCGCCCGAACCCGCATTTAAATGTAACCTAGGGTCATTCAACCTAGGAAAAACGCCGGCAACCTAAGAAAGACCCGGTAAAACCGCTCCTTAATAAGGAGAAACGCCCTTGAAAGCGCTCATTATCTGCATCGACGGGGGCGACCCCGCCTATTTCGAGACGGCCCCGACCCCGAATCTCGACCGGCTCGGCGCGGAGGGCCGGCGGCTTTTCGTGAAGGCCCAGATGCCCACCGTCACGAACGTCAACAACGTCTCGCTCATCTGCGGCGGCCCGCCCGCCATGCACGGCATCACGGCCAATTATTTCCTGAACCCCGAAACCGGCGAGGAGGTTTATATGGAGTCGGGCGATTTTCTCCTCTCGCCCACCTTGATGGAGATGGGGGCCGCCGCTGGGCGCAAGACGGCCGCCCTGGCCTCAAAGAAAAAACTCACCGACATGATCGGAAAAGGAGCGGACACGGTTATCACCGCCGAGGAGCCGCCCGATTGGCTCATGGAGCGTGCCGGTCCGAAAGAGGAAATCTACAGCGCCGAGGTGAATTTTTGGCTCCTTCGCGCGGCGCGGGCCGTTGTCGAGGAACGCGCGCCCGATATTTTTTACGTCACGACAACCGATTTCAGCCAGCATAAATTCGGCCCCGAGACTCCAGAGGGGCAGGAGCATCTCTCCACCATCGACGCGGAAATCGGCCGCCTGGCCGAGTCCTGGGCAGAGGTCCACCCGGAGGGGGCGATCTTCGTCACCGCCGATCACGGAATGCGCCAAAAAACGCGGGCCATCGACCCCGGCGTTGTCCTGAGAGCGCGCGGCATCGCCGCTGAGGCGGTGCCCATCATCAAGGATCGCTACGTCGTCCACCACGGCAACCAGGGCGGCGCGGCTTATCTTCATCTGGGCGAGGGCGCTTCGCTCGATGAGGCTGTCGCCATCCTGAACGAAGTGCCGGGGATCGATGCGGCGCTTCCGAGGGAAGAGGCCGCCCGGCGGTTCCGGCTCCTGCCCGCGCGCATGGGCGAGATCATGGTCATCGCCGATGAGGACTCCGTATTCGGGGTGATGGAGGACCCCGAGCGCGAGGTGGAACTAAGGAGTCACGGCTCGCTCCACGAGCAGACGGTGCCGCTATTCGCGTGGAACGCTCCGTTTTTTGAGCCGGGCGATGATCCGAGCCATTTCGACGCCGTGCGCTCAGTGATGGATGGGCTGGGGTGATAAGCGGGTCTGAGGGGTAGGGGGAGGAAAAATCATGAGCGAAAAACCGTCCTACGACCCAAAAGCATTCAAGGAATTCGAGCACGCCGGATGGGAGCGCTCGGCGGCCAACTATCACGATCTATTCGGGCGTCTTACAGCACAGACGAACGAGGCGATACTCGGCAGGGTGGACGCCCGGACCGATGTCCGTTTCCTCGACGCCCCTTGCGGGACGGGCGAACTCGCTGGCGCCGCGGCGAAGCGGGGCGCGAGAGTTACCGGCCTTGATTTTTCGGCGACCATGCTGGCCGATGCCCGCGGGCGCCACCCCGATCTCGAGTTCCGCCAGGGAGACGCCGAAAATCTTCCCTTCGAGAATGCCGCCTTCGACGCCGTTTCGTGCCAATTCGGTCTCCGGCATTTCCCCGACCCCGGCAAGGCCATCGCCGAGGCCTTCCGCGTCCTCGCGCCGGGTGGGCGCTACGCATACACTGACTGGTGTCCGCCCGGGATATCCACCTTTTTTCAGATCATCATGGACGCGGCAAAGGCGCCCGGCGATGCGAGCGCTCCCCTTCCCGAGGGACCGTCCGTGTCTCGCCTGTCCGATCCAGACGAAAGCCGGCGGACGCTCGCCGCCGCCGGTTTCGAGGAGACGGAAGCCGTGGAATTGCCGGTCGAACTCAGGTGCGGCGATCCGCGCTACGTCCTCGATATCATCTATAAGTCAATCGTACGGACGAGAGGACTCCTTGAGGCGCAGCCGCCCGAGGCGCGGGAGAAGATCGAACAGGCCATACTGGAAGGCGCCGAAAGTCACAGGAAGGACGGGGAAATTGTCCTCACCCTGCCGGCGCTGATGGCCTCGGGTCGAAAGCCCTGATCGAGGACAACTCGTTTGAATTTGCTTCAGGAGAGGCGTATGGGGCCGGATGAAGTCCAGCGAAAGCTCACGACCATCTTCAGCACGGATGTGCAGGGCTACAGCCGCCTCATGGGCGATGACGAGACGGCCACCGTCCGGACCCGCCTCACCCGAAAATGTAGTTCGCCTTCGCCGCGCTATTAACGAGATAGATGTAAGCCACTTACTTTCAGAGGTCACAACGCCTACCCTCGTCCTGCATTGTCGAAACGAGGTGGCTGTACCATTTGACGAAGGGCGATTGATGGCTTCGATGATCCCGGGAGCCCGGTTTGTTGCTCTTGAAGGGCAGAATCACCTCCTCCTTGAGGACGAACCCGCCTGGCCCCGGTTCCTGGAGGAGGTCAGAGGATTTCTCGCCTCGTGAGGAAGGTAATTTACCTGCCGGGATATCGCCAACCAGTAGATGGCGTGAGTTGATTTTCCGTTTTTAATAAACGGAGCATTTTAATTGTCTCTAATTGATCTGACGATTCCGATTCGTGAAGGGATGCTGGTCTGGCCGGACGATTCGGCGCCCCGTCTCCGCTACGAGCGATCCTTCGAGGCGGGAGATAGAAACAACGTCACCTCGGTGGCGATGGGTCTTCACACGGGAACCCACATGGACGCGCCCAAGCATTTCGTCTCCGGCGCGGGCGGGATGGAAACGCTCTCGCTCGATACGCTCATTGGCCCCGTCCGTGTGATCGAGATCGAAAACCCGGACCGGGTGGAGGCCGGGGAATTGAGGGGAAAAACATCGCCGGCGCGGAGCGGTTTTTGATCAAAACGCGAAACTCCGCCGCGAGGTGGTGGGAAAAACCCTTCGACCCCGATTATTGCCACATGACGGAGGAGGCGGCGCGGCTGCTTTTGGGCGCGGGAATGAAGCTGCTCGGCGTGGATTGCCTCTCCGTCGATGGCTATGCGGCCGAATCCGCGCCCGTGCACAATCTTCTCTTGCCCGCCGGGGTGGTGCTGCTCGAGAGCCTGAATCTTTCGGACGCCTCGCCGGGGGATTATGAGCTTTTCGCGTTGCCCGCCCTTTTCGAGGACCGGGACGGCGCCCCGGCAAGAGCGGTGTTGAGGAGTATTTAACTTTCGGATGGGAGTTTCCATTGGATTTTCAGCTCAGCGAACAGGAGCGCCTTCTTCAACTGACCGCCAAGGAGCTCGCCCTGCGCGAGTTCGCGGCGGACGCCTATAGCTTCGTGAAGACGGAGGAGTATCCCCTCCGCTCGATGAAGGTGCTCGCCGATCAGGGGATGATGGGCATGACGGTCGCCGGGCCCCACGGTGGGGGGCGCCCGCTCCTCGAGGCCTGTCTCGTGATGGAGCAGATTTCTCAAATCTGCCCGCACAGCGGAGATGTCGTCCAGATGGGGAACATGGGGCCCGTCCGGGTGATCGACGAGTTGGGGACCGAGGCGCAAAAGGCCCGGTTTCTTCCTGAAATTTGCGCTGGCGAGAAGATCATCGCGATTTCGATGAGCGAACCCGACGCCGGTTCCGCCGCGACCGACCTCAAGACAACCGCCCGCTACGACGGCGACAGCGTTATTGTCAACGGTCAAAAAACCTTTTCGTCGAACTCCCCGCACGCCGATCTCTTTGTCGTCTACGTGCGTTTCGGCCCGAGGACGCGGGATTGCGGCGCGGTTGTGGTCGAGACGGGGATCCCAGGCTTCACTAAGGGAAAGACCGAGCGGTATATGAGCGGGGAGGCGTACTGCACGCTTCATTTCGACGACGCGCGGATTCCCAAGGAAAATGTCCTCGTGGACAAGGAGGGCTTCCGCGTTCTCATGCCCCTGTTCAACGTCGAGCGGCTCGGCAACGCGACCCGGTGTCTCGCCCTCGCCCAGGCCGCCTACGACATGACGGTTGAACACACCCGGACGCGGCATCAGTTTGGCCGCCCGCTGTGCGAATTTCAGGGGGTGCAGTGGATGGTGGCGGACATGCGGGTGAAACTCGAAGCGGCGCGGCTTCTTCTCTACCGGGCGCTCTCGAATGCCAGGGCCGGCCTTCCCTCGGCGATTGAAACTACCTCGGCCAAGCTCTATTGCAACGAGATGGCGCGGCAGGTGGCCGACGATGCGATTCAGCTGCACGGCGCCTACGGGTTTTCAACCGAGATGCCGCTCGAGTATCTTTACCGGAAGATACGCGGCTGGTCGATTGCGGGAGGAACGACGCAGATTCTCCGCAATAGACTCGCGAGCGAAATTTACGGACAAAGTTTTAGCCAGCGTCCTCACCGCCCAGAAAAGTAGATTTTCAGCCTGAATTTTCCATATGGGTTCATGGATTTCCCACCATCACATCGGACGCTGGTTTACTCGCTTTCTGACGTGCCCCCCTCATATCGGTCCATGTTGGATGAAAAGACGCCCCCCGGCCCCGGGATATGAGGCCGGGGAGCGTCTTTTTGTCTGGTATAATAAGCTTTTTACCCGTTTCATATAAAAACGCACGAAATAAATCGAGATGAAATGATGAAAAAATTTCACCGTTCATTAAACGTAAATAAGCCCTGCGCTCCGCATCCAGTGAAGTGGAGAAATGAAGTTTAGATGACTTCCGATCCCCGGGAAAAAACGAGAGAACAGATTCGCCGCCTCCTAGCGCCCGCCTCGATTGCGATTGTGGGCGCCTCGGCCGACCTTGAGCGCTTTAACGGGCGGGTGGTGAAAAACCTTCTGCGCCACGGCTATCCGGGAAAAGTGTATCCGGTCAACCCGAAATACGATGAGGTGGCCGGGCTTCCCTGCTACGCCTCGGTCGGCGATCTGCCTGAAATCCCCGAAACCGTATTCATCTCGGTCGGAAGGGAGCGCGTCCTCGATGTTTTCCGGAAATGCGCCGCCCTTGGCACTCCGACGGCGACGATCTATTCGGCAGGGTTTTCTGAATTCGACGAGGAGGGTGGCCGCATCGAGGCCGAGATCGCCCGGATCGCCTCGGACGCCGGGATGCGGGTGTGCGGCCCGAATACGGCGGGCTATCACAACTTCGGCGGGCGCGTGCAGCTCGCGGGCATCATCGCGATGGAGGTGGAGCGTGTCGTGCCCGGCGCGGTCGGAGTGATTTGCCAGAGTGGAAGCATCGGCGGGGCGCTCATCTCCCGCGCGACCCACCGGGGGATCGGGTTCAGCTACCTGATCTCGTGTGGAAACGAGATGGACCTCGAGATGGCCGACTATGTGGACTTTCTCGCCGCGGACGCCGACACGCGATCAATAGCGATTTATCTTGAGGGCCTGAAAAACCCCGGAAAATTCATGGCCGCCGCTCAAAGGGCGCTTGAGGCGGGAAAGCCCGTCGTGGTCTGCAAGGTGGGCCGCACCTCCGCCGGCCGCGCTGCCGCCGTCAGCCACACCGGCGCGCTCGTGGGGGAGGACCGCGCTTACGGCGCCGCCTTCCATCAATTGGGGATTACCCGCGTGGACGGGCTCGAGGAGCTTTTGGAGGTGGCCCATATGTTCGCCACCACCCCACTTCCCCGGGGTAGACAGGTGGGTGTTCTCACGACCTCGGGCGGGGCCGGAGCGCTCGTGGCCGATGAGTGCGGCGGCCTTGGCCTCGAGGTGCCGCCCTTCGGCGATGAACTCAAGGCGCGAATTCTCGAAACCCTTCCCGATTTCATCGGGGTCTCGAACCCCATCGATACGACCATCGCCGGAATTAACTCGTTTCAGGAGATTCTCCGGGTGCTTCTCGATGAGGCGGGTTTTGACATCCTTATCGCGGTCGTGGGGTCGAGCGCCCAGTTCCGGCACGCAATTGCTGTTGATCCCCTTGTCCGCGCGAAAGAAGGCGGTCTGTCCCGGGATATTCCACTCCTGGCTTATTTCAATCCATACTCCGAGGAAGCGCACCTGAAAATGGCGGCGGCGGGGATTCCCTCCTTTAATACGACGGAGGGCGCGGCGCGGGCGGCGGGCCATTTGTCGCGCTACGCCGAGTTTTCGCGCCGGCGGAAAATTGAGGGCCCTCTACTGCGACCGGAGGAGATTCCCGCCGAGGCTCGAAAAATCCTTTCAGGAGCCTTTGACACAGAAGGTACTGGCTCAGGAGCCCTCAGCCCAGTTGAAACCAGTGGCTCAAGAGCCATCGGCGAGGCAGAGGGGCTGGCGCTGGCCGAGGCTTTTGGCATCCGGGCGGTTCCCCGGCGGCTCTGCCCCGGGGTTGAGGAGGTGATCACCGCGGCGGGGGAACTGGGCTACCCGGTGGTTCTCAAGGTGTCGTCCCCCGAAGTTTCCCATAAAACCGAACTCGGGCTCGTTTCGGAGGGTTTGTCCGATGAAGCTTCTCTCCGGGCGGCGTTTTCCTCGTTGTCGGAAAATCTGAGGCGCGCGAATTTGAAGGAAGTGGACGGGTATCTCGTCCAGAGACTGATCAGGGGGGGGAGGAGTTCTTGGTCGGAATGGTGCGCGATCCGCAGTTCGGAGCGCTCATCACGGCCGGTGTGGGAGGATCCGCCGCCGAGGCAATGGGGGATGTGAGCGTCCGCCTGGCGCCGGTGTCATTGACAGAGGCCGATGCCATGCTGAACGAGCTTCGGGGCGCGCGCCTGCTTGACGCCTTCCGGGGCCGGGGGCCCCTCGACCGGAATGCTCTCATCGAGGTTATCCACCGTTTCAGCTCGCTCGTGGCGTGCTTGGGGGAGCGGCTGGACGAGGCGGATTTGAACCCGGTATTTGTCCTGCCGGAGGGCGAGGGGGTTTGGGCGGCCGATGCGTTATTTGTCCTCTCTGGCTCCGAATCGGTGGAGATTCGGTAATTATCGGATGTCGAAGGCCGAATCGCTGAATATCCCCTATTTTTATTGGTTCATGGGCATGAATTTAGTTGAATATCCCTGAAATCCGAATAGAATAGGCCCCATCTTGTGACATCCAAATGCATTGGATTTTCAAGGACTTTGCTCCTTGCGCTTTCATGGGGACGAAAGATTGCCCAAGCTTCTCGAAATCGAAAATCTGAAGACTCAATTTTTTACTTCCGCCGGGACCGTGCGGGCCGTGGACGGTATTTCCTACGATGTGGAGGAGGGCGAGACGGTTGCCCTGGTGGGCGAATCCGGCTGCGGAAAATCCGTGAGCGCGCTTTCGGTCCTGAGACTGATTCCAGATCCACCGGGAAAAATTGTCGATGGAGTCGTTCGTTTCATGGGCGAGGATTTACTGAAGTTCGACGACGAAGCTATCCGGAACATCCGGGGCCGCCAGATTTCCATGGTGTTTCAGGAGCCGATGACATCGCTGAACCCGGTCTTGACGATAGGGCTTCAACTCACCGAAACCATGGAGCACCATCTCGGCCTGACCCGGGAGGACGCCACCCGGAAAGCCGCCGAATATCTTGATATGGTCGGTATGTCAGATGCCGATCGCCGTCTCCGGCAATACCCCCACCACCTGAGCGGAGGAATGCGCCAGAGGGTGATGATCGCGATGGCGCTTTGCTGCGAGCCAAAAATCATAATCGCCGACGAGCCGACCACGGCGCTCGACGTTACCATCCAGGCCCAGATTCTCGAGGTCATGAAAGATATGAGCAAACGCCTTGGCGTGGCGCTCATCATCATCACCCACAATCTGGGCGTGGTGGCGCGCTATGCCGACCGCGTGAATGTCATGTACGCGGGCAAGATAATCGAACACGGATCGGCCCGGGAGATTTATAAGAATCCGAGTCATCCATACACCCTGGGGCTCTTGAACTCGGTGCCGCGTCTCGACCAGCCCCGGATGGACAAGCTCGTTCCTATCGAGGGCCAGCCGCCGGATCTGACAAGGCTCCCCGAAGGGTGTGCCTTCCGGGTGCGTTGCCGCTTCGCGGTTGATCGGTGCGCCTCCGAGGTTCCTCCGCTCGAGGATGTCGGCGACGGGCATCTTTCAGCTTGTTGGGAGAGAAATAACCTCCGGAAAACGGCGGAGGCCGTCTCATGAGCGCAACCGAAGCGACCCGGACTCACGACGGAGCTTCGAACGCCGCCCGGGGGGATACGCTTCTCGAGGTGAATAACCTCAAGATGCATTTTCCCATCACCGAGGGAATTCTGTTCCAGACCCAGGCCGGTTCCGTGAAGGCCGTGGACGGAATCAGCTTCATTATAAAGAGAGGGGAGACTCTCGGCCTTGTCGGTGAATCCGGGTGCGGAAAGACAACGACCGGCCGCTGCATCCTCCAGCTAGAGACGCCCACCGCCGGGGAGATCAAGTTCGAAGGCGTCGATTTGTCCTCCCTCGACCCGAGCGAGCTTCGGGAAGTGCGCCAAAAAATTCAGGTGATCTTCCAGGACCCCTAC
>JAPYQX010000083.1:2512-10155 GCA_029937135.1 Nitrospinota bacterium | reverse complement strand
CCCAAATCCGGGCGCTCAGGGCCTCATCGTCCGCCGGAAGTGGTTTCAACGCCCCCGGACCCAGAAAAATCTTGATCCCGTTTTGATCGGCGGGATTATGCGAAGCGGTTAAAACAAGGGCGCCCGCCGCGCCCACGGAGGCCATATACACCGCCGCCGCCGGCGTCGGCAAAACCCCCGTCACCAGCGCGTGCGCCCCTGCCCGGACAATAGCGCGGACAATAGCCCCATAGAACCGCCCTTCGATGTCACGGGGGTCCCAGGCCACCACGATCGCACTTGGGGAAATAATACCTTCGGGTGCACTTTCGAGAAGCCACTTCGCCGCGGCAAAGGCATAGAGTTCGGCGAACTCCTCGGTAAAAGCTCCGCGCTCAAGATAGGCTTTTCGGGGGTCTATCCCCCTGGCAAGCGGATGATCGGAGGCCACCGCCAACCCACGTACACCGTCGGTTCCCTGAAGGCGGGGTCCTGACATAACGGAAATTGCCGCCAACCTCTAGGCGACGGTGACCGACTTGGCCAGGGAGCGCGGGCGATCAACGTCCCGCTTGAGTTGGACAGCGAGGAAGTAGGCGAGGAGCTGGCCCGCGACCAAATGAACAAATGGCGCGAGAACCGAGGAGACTCGCGGAAGAACTATCTCCTCGCTGAAGAGACCTTCCACCCCCTCGTCGCCCTCGAAGCGGAACCCGAGGACAAAGCCCCCCCGGGCACGGACCTCCTCGGCGCTACTCCGTGTCAGAGTGTGGAGTTCCTCCTCCTCCGGAGGGGGCATGAGGACAATGGTATTCATATTTTCGTCGATGAGGGAGATCGTCCCGTGCTTGAGAAACCCGGCGCTCATCCCCTCGGCGTGGAGGTAGGTCACCTCCTTCATCTTGAGGGCGCACTCCAGGGCAGCCGGGTAATACACCCCCCGCCCCAGATAGAGCCAATTTTTCATATTCTGATGTTTGCTCGCGGCGGTGTGCAAAAAACCCGACCTCTCGTTCAGCGTGTCCGAGAGCACAACCGATAGAGAGGACACCTCGTCCCGGTAACGCAGGACTTCGGCTTCCCCGATGCGCCCCGTAATCTTCCCGAGTTCGAAAGCGGTCAGCAAGAGAACAGCGGCCTGACTCATCGCGGCCTTGGTGCTGATGACGCAAATTTCAGGGCCCGAACCCTGGAGAATGGGCACATCCACCGCCCGGATCAGACTTGACCCCATCACGTTGACGATAGCGCCTGTTCTCCCTCCCCCTGCCTTGGCGTGGCGAACAGCGGTGAGGGTGTCGTATGTCTCCCCCGACTGGCTGATCGCGATCAGGCAATCCTCTGGTCCGGGTTTGGCCAGAAGCGGAAATTCGTCGGTGCTGATGGCGGAGAGATAACTCCCCGCGAATTTCGAGAAGAAATACTGCCCCATCGCGGCGATATAATATGTCGTCCCAACCCCGCCCAGAAAACATTGGCGCGATTCGTGAATCATCCGGGCGAGCGATTCCAATCCCTCCCTGGGGATTTTCAGCGTCGCCTGTATCGTGGCGGGCTGATCGTATATTTCCTTAAGCATGTAGTGCGGGTAGCCGCCGCGGCGGGACATTTCCACATCCCACTCGATTTCGGTGACCTCCTTATTCACAACATCCTGGCTGAGCAGTTCCTTAACGACATATCCCTGACGGGAGACGATGGCGTACTCGCCGTCGTCCATGATGACGGCCTGGCGAGTGAACTCGATAAAGGCGTTGAAATCCGATCCGATGTAATTCGCATCGTCGCCCAACCCGATGATGAGAGGGCTTTCTCTCTTGGCACAGTAAATATAGCCCGGGGCCTTCGTCGAAATAACGGCCAGGGAAAAAGCACCCTCCATCTCGCGCAAGGCGGAAACAAAGGCGGCCTCCACATCCCCCCCGAGCCGATCAAGATACTCGCCTATCAGGTGGGCGATAACCTCGGAATCGGTCTCCGACAGGAAAACGGCCCCCGCCGCACGGAGCCGGTCCCTGAGCTCGCGGTAGTTCGAGATGATCCCGTTATGGACGACCGCTACGCGGCCCTGGGTATCCATATGGGGATGGGCGTTCTCCCGCGTCACCCCTCCGTGCGTCGCCCACCGGGTATGGGCGATTCCGGCGAGGCCTTTCATGTCGGTCAGCCTTTCGTTCTGATTGACCTTTTCGACCGTGCCAATGTTTTTTCGCACATCGATGTGCCCGTTCATCTGAACGGCCATCCCGCAGGAGTCGTATCCCCTGTACTCAAGGGCGGCGATCGAACTGAAAAGTTTCCGCGCCACGTTCGAGGAAGCCACCATGCCGGCGATTCCGCACATATCAGACTCCCTCCCCCGGATAGGTGTAGCGGTGCGGGACCACCTGGCCCGGCGCGACGACCGCCCCCGCAGCCAGCGTATTCGACGCCCCCACGTGAGCGCCGTCCCCGATGAAAGCGCCCAGCTTGTCCGACCCGGATTTCACCATGCCGTCCTTGAGCGGCAGGGAAATTTCAGTCCGATCTAGATTATGGTTCACAGTCAGCGTCCCCGACCCGATGTAGGCTCCCTCGCCGACGACGCTGTCGCCAATATAGGAAAGGCGGCCCACCCGGACCTTGTCGAGCAGTATGCAATTTTTCAACTCCACCCCAAATCCGATGGTGCAACCCGCTCCGACGGAAGTATTGGGCCGGACCAAAACACCGTTTCCGAGAAAGGAGCCTTTCCCGATAAAACAGGGTCCAAAAATCGAGGCGCCTGATTCGATGACGACTTCGGACTCGATCCAAACCGGGCCCCGGAACTGAACCGCCCCCCGGAGCTGGACGGTCCCGCTGACGCGCGCCTCTGTCCATGTGCGCATCACCATTTGATTTCCCTTAAGCAGATCCCACGGCCGCTGGGCGTCCAGCCAGGGTTCCTCCCAGATGGCCGACCGCAGACCTGTCGAGGAGATAATCTCGTTGAGGGATTCGTCCATCTCGTGGTCTTCGAGAAGATCGAAAAGTTTATAGGGCATCACAAAAACACCGGCAAGAACATAGTTCCCCACTTCTTTTTCACTGGGTTTCTCAACCAACCGGTTGATACGCATGTCGGCATCGAGATAGACGGTCCCGAAATTTTGGGCTTGTGGGGTGTGGCAGATCGCGGCCACCGGCTGATTGAAGGAGCCGAAGGTCTGGATGACGTGGCGGTAGATATTCCCGGAGGTCAAGACATCGGCATAGACGAGCAGAAATCCCTCGCCCGATTGAAAATGGTCTCGCGCGCACCTGATCGCGTCCCGAATATCGGTGGGATCGTTCTGGCGGACATACTGAATCGACATTCCGTGTTCAGCGCCGCCCGAAAAATAGTTGATAATTTTATCGGCGCAGTGGCCCACCACCATCACGACGTCCGTCACCCCCGCGGCGCGAAGCTTCTCAAGGGCGCTATCGAGGAGTTTTTCTCCGGCCACCGGCAACATGGCTTTGGGCCGTGTATCCGTGAAGGGATAAAGACCGGTACCGCGTCCTGCAGCCAGAACCAATGCTCTCACGGACAATTCCTTGGGAGGCTCGGAAAAACCTCCGGCAACGAGGGCCACACCTGCGGGCGGTCAACAAGAGGGGGATTATAGCAAATCTCATTGATATTTGGAGCCTAAGGGCCTTTCTCCTCCCGGGCGGCGAAAAAGGCCTCCGCACGGGCGAGATCGGCGGGGTTGTTGATTCCGCTCACTTCCTCGGGAATAGGCGCCGGAAATGCCTCTACCTGGCGGTTTTCGGCTGCCGCCATCGCCACCACATCGGTTAAATAGTACTCCCCTTGCCGGTTTTCGGCCTGAAGGCGGGGAATCGCGCGGGCGAGAAAATCGAGGGCGAAAATATAGGTTCCCGAGTTGATTTCGGGGATGGCGCGCTCGGTCTCCGTCGCATCGGCGTCCTCGACTATCGCCACCACCCGGCCCCCCGGGCCCGTCTCGCGAAGAACCCGACCGTAGCCGGAGGGCTCCTTGAGGATCGCCGTCAAAACGGTCACCGCCGCCGCTGCGGAGCGGTGCTGTTGAATCAGCTTCCCAATCGTCTCCGGACGTAAAAGGGGGACATCTCCGCAAAGAAGCAGAACATCCCCCGATTGATTCCCGAGCGCAGAGAGCCCGATCGATGCCGCATGACCGGTCCCGAGCCGCTTGGCCTGATGGACAAAAACAAGGTCCACCTCGTCCCCGCAAAACGACTCGCGCACGGTTTGGGCCTGATGGCCCACCACGATAGCGATGGGCCCCGCACCGGCACGGCGGGCCGAAGCGACGACGTGGTGAACGAGAGGCCTTCCGGCAAGGGGGTGAAGCACCTTGGCAAGAGGGGAGTTCATTCGTTTCCCCTGGCCGGCCGCGAGAATAATCGCGGCAAGAGGCGGGGGAGGTGAGGATGAATCCTGGGAGGACAAAACCCGGCCTACCTTTCCCGGGAGCGCGAGCGCCCCGGGACGCGCCGCACGAGACCGAGCTCGCTTAGCCTTCGGCGAAGGGTGTTCCGGTTCATCCCGAGAAGGCGGGCGGCCTTGAGCTGGTTCCCTCCGCTTTCATGAAGCACAAGCTCGAGAAGGGGTTTTTCCACGCTTCGGATGGTGTGCGAGTAAAAATCGCTTTCCTGCCCGTCGCGGAGACAGGCCACCACCGAGGACAGACGATCCCGGAAAAAATCCTCGATATCGCTTACCCTGCGGCTCTCGCCGGCAGGCTTAAGATCGTCCACCGAGATGGTTCTCCCGTCTGTCAGGAGATAGGCGCGCCAGAGAGAGAGTTCAAGCTGCGCCTCGTTCCCCCACCATTTCTCGGAGGAGAGAAACTCCTCGGCCGCCGGAGTGAGCGTCCTTCGATCTCCTCCGACGCGGGAGGAGAGTTCATCGAGAATAGCGTTCGCTAGACCGGGAATATCTTTTCGGCGCTCGCGCAAGGGGGGAATGCGAACCACAAGGGCCTTCTTCTCTTTTTCGAGGCGGGGCAAGAACTCATCCTGAAACAGCCTTTCGGGGTCCTGCGTCTGGCCGACAATCAGCCGGAATTCGGGGTTGATTCCCTCCGCGACCCCGACATCGGCGAGGCGTTTTTGCATATCGGAAGAGAGATGCTGGGCATCCTCGATGAAGAGGCTCCCCCCGAGACGAACGAGTTCCCCCTCGTCGCCCCGGCCCTGGTCCAGCCGCGTCAACGCCTTGCCCAGCGCTGCCGCGGGCCTCTGGGAGGCCTCCCAGTGTAGGAGCGGGTGCCGCAAGCCCGGATACTGGTGATGGACCGCCCGGGCCACCTGGAGGAAATTCGAGCCCTTCTCCCCACGCACGATGATAATCCGGTACTTCTTCCCCGCCCGCTTGATTGAGCGGTTGAGGCGCTCGGCCGGAGCGCTCGTACCCGGAACACCGCTTTTAATCCCATTTTCCCGGACCTCTCCCCGGAGCCAGCGGACTTCCCGGCGAAGGAGACCCTCCTCGTTGAGCGAGTGAGCGAACAGAACCACTTCGTCGGGATGAACCTCGTCCACCAATACCGTGCGCGCTCCCGCCTTGAGCCCCAGCGGGGCCAGCCCCTTGTCCCCCGGGGTCAGGATCAGGGCCATCGCCTTTCCGGCCTCCCGGACTTTTCGCAACTGGGCGATTTGGTCCCGGTCGGATACCGCCACAAGCGCGAAGTCACAGTGCGCGAGCCGCGAGAGGGCACTCTCCAGGCTAGCCGCCCTCTCTGTATGCATCCCCAACCCCTGAAGATCGTCGAGCAACTTTTTCCGCCCATCGGTGAGCGGACCAACGAACAGAAGGCGTCCGAGAGCGTTGACGTTGTTTTTCCGATCAGCCACGAGCATTCTCCGAAATTTCCCCGGCGCGGAACAGGGGCCCCCGGGGAGAGTTCCCCTCGAAAACGACCGGCCCGCCCACTGTGGGAATTTCCACCCCGAATCCATCGAGCCGGCAGAGTACGCGGCCGGCCCCCTCTAAATCGACAAGGGCGAGCGTATAGGGAGCGTCCATCTGCTCGGGGGCGATATGGACAACCGAGAAAGCGTAAATATTTCCACGCCCCGATACCTTTTTTCCCACGAGAGCCGCACCGCAGTGGCCGCAACCCCCGCTACCACCCCCATCCTCGAAATGCACCCGCCCACAGCCGGTGCACGAAAAAACAACCACCGCCGCCGCGGCCCTCGCCATCATGCGCCCGCCGCGAGGATATGAACCGCGCAGGTCGCTCCCGAGCCGCCGAGGTTGTGGGCGAGCCCCAGCTCGGCGCCCAGGACCTGACGCGGTCCCGCCTCGCCCCGGAGCTGGCGCACGAGCTCGCAAATCTGGCCCACTCCGGTAGCTCCCACGGGATGCCCCTTGGCCTTGAGACCACCGCTCGTATTCACGGGCATCGCTCCGCCCAGGGCGGTCTCCCCATCGCGTGCACCCCTGACACCCTCCCCTTTGCGATAGAAGCCGATATCTTCGAGCGCCAGAATCTCAGCGATGGTGAAGCAGTCGTGGACCTCGGCGAGGTCGATCTCCTCGGGCTGGACCCCGGCGCTTTGAAAGGCTTCCTCGGCGGCACTGACGGTGGCCCGAAATCGGGTGATATCGCCCTTGTCGGCGAGCGCCGGCGAGTCCGAAGCCTGGGCCGAGGCAAGGAGGCGGACCGGCGCAGAGGGAAGGTCAGCGGCTATCTCACTGGCGCAGAGCACCACGGCGGCGGCCCCGTCACTAATCGGAGCGCAGTCGAGGAGCCTAAGTGGCGTAGCCACCTCCCTGGCCGAGAGAGCCTGCTCCCTTGTGATTTCTTTTTGATAATGCGCGTCCGGGTTGAGGTGGCCGTGAGCATGGTTCTTGACGGCCACCTCCGCCAAATCCTCGTGGGTGGTCCCGTACTCATGCATATGCCGCCGGGCAATCATGGCGAAGAGCGCCGGGAAGGTGGCGCCGAGGGAGGCTTCGCACTCGAAATCGCCGGCTGCCGCGAGAATCTCCGCTGTCCTCCCGGACCCGGCCGAGGTCATCTTCTCCACCCCCGCCACCAGAACGATATCGGCCGCTCCCGACGCGACCGCTAGCGCGCCCTGCCTCACCGCCAGACCGCCCGAGGCGCACGCACCCTCGACCCGGGTACAGGGAATGGGTCCCAACCCCGCGGCATGAGCCACCGCCGGGGCCAGATGATTCTGGCCGGTAAAGGCTTGACTCGCGAAATTTCCCAGAAAAAACACCTCAACCCGTTCAGGGCCGACACCCGCGTCCGCCATCGCGACGCGGCAGGCCTCGGCGCCCAGCCGCACAGCATTCTCGGTCCGCACCCCAAAGGAGGCGATACCGATCCCGGCGATGGATACGCTTCTCATTTCTCCCCGGCCTCCTGTCTTTCCGGGTTCCGGAGATCGACGAACCTCTGGGCCTTGAACGTCGTCCGCTCGAAGGAACCGGGTGCGCGAATTTCCACTTCCGGCGTCACCTGCAGGGCAACCCGCAGCTTTTTACCTAAACTTTCGGCCATGGTGCCGCCCATCGCCCCGGTGGCCGCCTCGGCGATCACCACGCACCGGTCGCGGCCCGTCTCCTCGTCCGAGAGGAGCTCGACTCGGAATTCATTGCTCAACTCCGGGAAACTCCGCACCACGTCCTCCACCTGGACGGGATAGAACTT
>JAPYQX010000083.1:0-2502 GCA_029937135.1 Nitrospinota bacterium | reverse complement strand
ACTTCGCCCCCCGGAAGATGACGAGATCGTCGTGGCGTCCGAGTATCCCGCCCGGAGAGCGTCTGTGGGTGCGCCCGCAGGCGCTCGGCGCGCTTGAAAGCCGCGCGTAGTCGTTCGTCCAGTAGCGGAGCATCGGGGTCGCCTCTCGAGTGAGATGGGTGATCACGAGAACCCCCACCTCCCCCTCCGCCACGGGCTTTCGGGTTTCAGGGTCGAGCACCTCGACGATGTGGTGATCCTCCGCCCAGATTAGCCCCGACTTCGCCACCGACTCGCTTGCGAAGGTGGGTCCAATCTCGCCGAGGCCAAAGTAATCGTAGGCGTCAATACCGAGCGCTCCCTCGATGCGGGAACGCGTTGCCGGGTTTTGGGTTCCCGCTTCGCCGCCGAAGGCGCCGATCTTGAGCTTTTGGGGATCTACACCGCTCTCGCGGAGCTTCTCGCCGATGTAGAGGCCGAAACTCGGCGTACTGAGAATCACCGTGGAGCCGATTGTGTTCATATAGAAAATTTGGCGCTCGGTCTGGGTCGCTCCTATGGGAATGACAAAACAACCGATTTTCTGGGTGGCGTAGTGAACGCTCATCCCCGCCACCCAAAGGCCATAGCTGAAAGCGTTCTGAACGATATCTCCGGGGCGCACCCCGAAACTCCACATTGTCCGTGCGGTAAAATCGGCTATATTTTCGACATCTTTTCGGCTCCAGATTGTACCCACCGGAACACCCGTCGTCCCCGTCGAGGGATGGAGCTCGCCCCAATCCCCGGGAGGCGCAACGGTGTAGCGCCCGAAAGGCGGGTGGTTTTTCTGTTCCTCGCGGAGCTCCTGTTTGGTGACGGGAGGTATCTTTTCGATGTCATCAAGGGAGCGGATACTCTCGGAGCCCAGCCCGGCCTCCTCCAGCCGCTCGCGGTAAAATGGGGAGCCCTCCCAACACCTGCGAACCTGCCATCTTAGACGCTCAAGCTGAAGCGAGACGAGTTCATCACGCCCCATCCGCTCTATTTTTTCGTCCCAAAAATCGCCCTTCGGCGCTTCGGTCATCTTCGTCCCGGCTCTTTATATGTTGGAAAACAACACCGCCCACTGCTTCACAAAGACAAACGAAACGGTCATTTATTTTTTCCGGTCTGATTTTTTCTTGAGGTGCGGATTCCCGGTTCACTAAAAAAGCGAATGCACACGACTCTCACCCACGCCTGGACAGGATCGACTCGGCCATGTGAAATTCTTCCGCCTCGAACGAGCAAGAATCGAATTTTCACACAGCCAGCTTCACAGGGAAATTCCTAAAATTTCCTCGTCGATTTAACGGATGATTAACGCTAGCACACCGAAAAATACCGCGCAATAGATTTTGCCGTGAGCAGGTGATCTTTTCAAATTTTTTATCAGAAGAGGATGCGTGGAAAACCGATTCCGGGGGTCAGGCGGTGATACAGGTCCCCGCGGCACGCGGATTGGCCACGGCATGAAGCAGGGTCTGGAGAATCTCCTCAAGTTCCGCTCCAGGTGATATATCCATAACAAATCCATCGATCAATTCACGCCTGAGCCAACTGGCAATAACAACCGCCTCCTCGAGCGCTTCCTTTCCGGGATCGATGGTCTGCACCTCTTCTCCAAAATAGGCCGCCTGGATTCTCGCCGCGAGTTCATCGACAGGAGGTGCAATCCGTTCAAACTCAAGCTCATCCACCAAGGTTCCGCCACGGACGATATAGCAGATCCGCTGCTGCATCGTTCCGCCCGGCTCGACAATGATGATATTTCGTTGTTCTACGGAGGGACCCGAGAGAGCGTGGTTTTTCACCAAATGCCGCAGCCTGCCCAGATTGCGCTTCAGTTGGCTGGGCGAGGGAGCCTTCTTTCCCCAAGCCTCCCGCAAAAGAGCGAGCAGACTATCCTCGCTGGTCCGCCGCATGCGACCCTCGAGCATCCTCTGGAGGCGTGAGATCATCTTATTATATAGCGCGTCCGGAATTTCGGGGACCTCTCCGCCTGAATCCGTCTCCTGGCCACCGGAATCCTTGCCGGACCGCTGGGCGCGGTGAAGCGGAAATACCGCGTGTATCGCGCCAAGAAGGTCTCGAAGCTGGGCCTGTTTTCTGAAGGGGCCATAGTAGGCACCGCCGTCCACAGTCAGATTGTTCACGCCATAGGCCCGGGGAAATTGGCTGCCAAGCGAAATTTTGAGGAATCCGGTCCCCCCTACCTGACCGGTGCCGTTCATCCCTTTCGAGTTACGCCGCAACCGGACCGCTTGAAGACTCATCCCCAATTCGCTCTCCAGCGGTTGTGCCACTACCTTTCGCACCGTGCGCAGTTTCTGGACGAATTTCACCGCCGAGCGGTTCTTGGGATAAAAAATGTCCCGGACCGCCTTCTGGATGTCGGAGGCCTTCCCCGAGAACACCGTTTCGCTCCTGTCATTCAGGAGTCGGAACACCCCCCGGTCGGTTGGCAGATCGTCCAGCGTGGCGGGGTCGATGGAGATCCCC
>JAPYQX010000460.1 GCA_029937135.1 Nitrospinota bacterium | reverse complement strand
TATTTTATTATTTTATTTTCCTGGCGTCTTTTTTTATTCTCACCAGGGTATTATGGACTCGAGAGAAAAAAATCGACCGCTGGCTCGCGCTCGCGGGGGTGGCTGTCCTGGTATTCGCCGTTTACGCGGATATTTTCATCGCTACGACGGCGATGCAGGGAGTGGCGCAACGAATATTTTATGTTCACGTCCCTTCGGCCTGGATTGCTTTTCTCGCGTTTTTCCTGGTGTTCATATTCTCTGTTCGCTATCTCATTTGGCGAAACGCGATCGACGACATCCGGGCCTATTCCTGCGCCGAGGTCGGCATGCTGTTCTGCACGTTGGTTCTTATCACCGGCCCGATATGGGGGCGCCCGGTATGGGGCGTGTGGTGGACCTGGGATGCGCGGCTGACGACATCCTTGATTTTGTGGTTGATCTATGTGGCATATCTCATGCTTCGAACCTACATGCCTGACCAAGAGCAACGGGCGCGTTTCTCGGCCGTTCTCGGTATCATCGGTTTTATTGACGTGCCAATTGTGCATATGTCGGTAAAATGGTGGCGGACGCTTCACCCAGGCCCGGTGATCATGCGGTCGGGGGGGATGGGGGAGCTTCCCTTCCCGATGCACGTCGCCCTGTGGTCATCATTGTTGGCGTTTACTATTGTGTTCATCTACTTTGTGAGGCGGCGGACAGCGCTGGAGGTTCTTCATGAGCGCCTGGAGGCTGTCCGCGCAGCGCGGGAGGGATAAATGGGCTACGTGGTTGCCGCCTATCTAGTCGTTTTGGGGGCGATGGGGTTTTACTGGTGGACCCTTTACGCCAGAACGGCTCGCCTTCTGGCTGAATTTCCGGAGAACTCCTCCGAAAAAGGGGACTCCGGGCCGGAGATTCAAGCACCAGAGAGTCAGGCCGATGAAAAATAAAGATTTTTCTCCAAGGAAGCGGTCCGCGGGATTCGCGGTCGTATTGGCGGCCACGGTATTTTGGTCGGTGGCGGTCGTTACGGATGCTGGGGCCGCAGCAGATCCCGATATCGTTTATTTGGAAATCGTCAATTCGCTGATGAGCCCTGTTTGTCCAGGCAAGATTCTACAAGCCTGCCCCAGCGCCGAGGGTGCGCAGTTGCGTGAGTTGGTTCGCCGAAAAGCCCAGGCGGGAGAGTCGAAAGAAAAAATTGTCCGATATTTTGTCGAGGTATACGGCGCGGAAAATGTTTTGTCCGCTCCGCCCGCGGAAGGATTCTATCTGACGGCCTGGGGATTGCCATTCGCGGGAATTTTGGCCGGAATGGGCGTGGTCTTTGTCTTGCTCCGGGCCTGGACGACAACCCCGCCGGGGAAACGAGATGATACGACCATCGTCGAAGGGTCTTCCTCGCACGGAGGAAAAGATGACGCCCTGATGAGCCGCCTGCAGCGGGAACTGGATGAATTCGAAAGCTAGGTTCTCGACCGCGTCTTTTCGTAGGGAATGAAGTCTATTTTGAAGGAATATGTTGATGCGTTTTGATCCGAAAGTGGTTTTGGCTTCAAGGGTCGAGGGTCTGTCGCCGCGCGATAGCCACCCTCGGGGACGCCGATTGATCGTACTGGTGGTGCTTCTTCTTTTCCTGGTGACGGGAGCGGTTTTGGTGCTAAGTTCTTTTGACGATATCTCTATGTATGCGGTGTGGCCCCCCCCCCAAAAAACATCCTCCGCCGAAATCGATGTATTCAGGAAGATGAGTTTTCTTCCCCTCGCCGGCCGGACCGAAGCGGCGAATTTTTTTCTTAAAACCCTTGACGGGCAGAATCGGTCGTTAAGCCAAGATCGAGGTAAGGTTGTCCTTATGAATTTTTGGGCCACCTGGTGTCCTCCCTGCATCCGCGAGATGCCGGCCATGCAGCGTGCTTATGATAAATTCAAGGAGAGAGGCTTTCAGATCATTGCCATCTCGGTGGACCAGGGAAACTCCGATGCGGT
>JAPYQX010000082.1 GCA_029937135.1 Nitrospinota bacterium | reverse complement strand
CCGCCGCCGAGGTGGGCCGGTTCGCCGGCTCGCTGCCGGGGCTGGAGCTCCGGGGAATCCAGGCCTATCAGGGCACGGCCCAGCACGTAGACGGCTTCGAGGCCCGTCGCAAGGTTTATGAGGAGGCCACCCACCGTATCCAGGAGACCATCGAGGCGTTCAAGAGCGCGGACCTTGTCACCGATGTCAGGAGCGGCGGGGGGACGGGAACTTGGCGCTGGGATCTGGAGGCCGGTATCCTGACCGAGCTCCAGTCGGGGAGCTATCTGTTCATGGACGCGCACTATTGCTCGATCGGCGGGGTGAATGGCCCCGTCTATGAGGATTTCGGGCCCAGCCTTTTTGTTCTGACCACGGTGGTGAGCACCCCGGCGAGCGACCGCGTCGTCGTGGACGGCGGCCATAAATCTCTCTCCTCGGATAGCGGCTGGCCCAAGTGCGTCGATATCGAGGCCGCCTACTCCGCCGGGGGGGATGAGCACGGCATCCTGACCGTCCCGGCCGGGGCGCCGAGGCCCGACCTGGGCGAGACCCTTCTCTTTCAGCCCAGCCACTGCGACACCACCATCAATTTACATGACAACTACTACGGCATCCGTGGCGGGATGACCGAGGGCCGCCTCGAGGCCATCTGGCCCGTCGCCGCGCGGGGGATGGTGCGGTAACTCCCCGCTAGCTGGGCAGGATAACCCCTCCTTCTTCATCCATTTCCCAGTGCGGGTTCCAGACGACCTCCCACGGGTGGCCGTCCGGGTCGGCGAAGTAGCCCGAGTAGCCTCCCCAGAAGGCGTCCTGCGCGGGCTTGAGGATCGCGGCCCCAGCGGCTTCGGCCTCCCTTAGCGTACTGTCCACATCCTCCCTGTGGCGGACGTTATGGGCGAGCGTGACCCCTGCGAAACCCGCGACCCCGTCCGGTCCCGCCTCGCCGCCGGGGCTGTCGCCCCCGCCCGGCAAATTCACCTCCTCCGCGAGCGCGGCGCGCGGATAGAGGGCCAGGGCCGAGGCGCCCGTCTGAAAGAAAACGATTTCACCGCTCCCCTCGCCCGAGGCTTTCCATCCCAGGCCCTCTTCGTAGAACCGCCGCGCCCGGTCCAGGTCGGCTACCCCGAGTGTTATTACGCTGAGTCTTTGTTCCATCAAAAATCCCCTCCAGGGAGAAAAGTGCGGAAGAAGGTATTTCGGTTCGATCGAATTCTATGTCGAGTGAATTCAATTTCGATTAAATTCTACCTCGGGCGGAAAACGGATTGAGGGAAAAACTTGAGAATGAAATCAGAAACGAAAAGGAAATTGAAGATTAGGGGGAAATTAAGAATAAAACCTCCACCGCACCCGGGGGCCGGCAGGGGCAATTCCTGGAGGAGGGGAGTCCAACTTTCTTCAGGAATTGTTGTCATTTTATAGGAAAAAAAGAATTTCGTCCACAATATGTGTACGGCTGCGGAGAATATTTTGGGGCGCTACTTTTTGGAGGCGTCCTTTACACAGCGGAAGCCGACGATTTTCCAGCGGATGATGGCGTCGAGGCGAAAGCGGGTGGCGGCGCGGAGCATCTCGGGCGCGTTGCGCTAGGAGCCGCCCTTGATCGTGTGGAGAAACCCCGAGGGCGGGCCCTGGGGATTCCGCGCCGGGGATTCGCGGTAATAGAACTCACCCTAGAAGTCGTGGGTCCACTCCCAGACGCCGCCCGCCATCCCGCGCGCACCGTAGGGGCTCTCGCCGCCGGGCTTTCCGCCTACGGGAGGCGGGGAGCCCCGGCCGCCGTGGGCCGCGAGGGCGGGGTTGAACGCATCTCCCCAGGGGTAGCGCCGCCCGTCCGGGCCGCGCGCGGCTTTTTCCCACTCGGCCTCGGTGGGCAGACGCGCGCCCCGCCAGCGGCAATAGGCCGCCGCGTCGTGCCAGCTGACGCCTGTGATGGGCAGTTCGGGGCGCTGAAGCGCGGGGTTGGAGGCGTATTTGGAGGGCCTGTGGCCGGTTGCGCTTCGGAAGCGCTCCCAATCACGGACGGATACCTCCTCGCGGCCGATCCAAAAGCTGTCGAGATGGATTCGACGGACCGGAAGCTCCTGAAGCGGGCCGTCCTCGCTTCCCTGGATGAAGGGGCCAGCCTCGACAAAAACCATTTTCCCGCTAGTGGAGGGCTTTTGTGCGGCCGCGGCCGTCCACTCTGGCGCGGCCACAACCGCGCCAAACCACGACAGTACGATAAGGAGGCTGGCGAGGATCGCCGCCGGGAAGATCGCCGCTGGAAGGGCCGCTGTCCTGGCGCCGCCGGTGTGGATGGCCACCGTCAGGGCCACCTATTTTTTCTTTCGCGATTTTCCGTTGACGAACGCTTCGCGCACAAAACGCACGACGCCCCAGATTTCCTTATCGTTCAGGATATGGCCGTAAGCCTTCATGAAGTCGAATTTTTTGACGGTGGTGGCCTCGAGACGGCCGTACTTGATGAGGGTGAAGAGGAATTCGTCGTCGAAGCGGGCCATTTGCTCCTTGAGGGTGTAGTTCATCGGGGGCGGCTGGATTTCGCTCACGAAGGGCTTGCCGAGGGGCTGGTCGCCCCGGGGGCGCTCGCCGTCGCCCCGGCCCGCGAGGCCGTGGCACTGGGAGCAGGCGTCCTTGAATATCTCGGCCGACTCCTCGTCCTTGATTTTTTTGCCAGTGGTGATGCCGTGCTCCCATTTGAGTAGCTTGCGTATCTGCTCGTCCTCAAGCACCTCACCGAAGGCGGGCATCGCCGTCGGGGTGGCTCCCTTGAGCTTGAAACCCTTGGTTTTATCGAGCAGGACGTTCATTTTCCCGAATTTGACGATCATGAAAATATAGTCGTCGGTCATGCGCTTCATGTAGGAGCTGGTGAACACCTGGGGCCGGGGGCGGGAGGACCTGAAACTCGGGCCTTGCCCGTTGCCCTTGATGCCGTGGCAGGAGAAGCAGATTTCCTCGTATATCTCCTTGCCGAGCCAGTAGTCGCCCTTGTTCGATTCCGCCCGTGGGGGCTGCTTGGCGGCGGCGTGGGCGGGGGCGGAGAAAGCGGTGAGGAGGCAAAGTGCGAAGGCCGCGATTCCCGTATGTATCAGCGTTTGGCGGCTCATCGCGTGAAGGTTCATGGTGTAGTGATCCTCTCTTTCAGTCGATGGTTCAAGCAGTCGATTGCCGGGGCAAAATTCGGGCGCGGAAGAGGACCCGGCTTCTTCCGCGCCCGGGTGAGACCAAATGAATAGAGCGCGTCGGCGGCGAATGTTACAGGTAATTTCTAACCGTAAAAATTCACGACCGCGTTATTTCCTCGCGCAGGGGTTCCTGCCCGCGCAAGGGTTCTTTGCGGCGCAGGGGTTCTTTCCCCCACAAGGGTTCTTCGCGGCGCAGGGATTGCCGCCACATGGATTTTTGGCCGCGCAGGGATTGCCGCCCCCCGCAGGGGTTTTGGGCCGCGCTGGCCTGATTGGCCGGGCTCGCCACCCACAGAGAGAGGGCGAGGAGCGCGCCGAGCGAGATCGTCATTAATCGTCGAGACATGACCTGTTTACCTCGGCTAAGGACCGGACCCGCGAGGCCCGGACATATCGGCAAAAACGTATCGAAAGCCGGTGGATTGATGGTATTAAAAGCCAAATTCCTCTGTTTTTTGAAGCAATTGTAAATATTCTTATATGGAAACATTCTTGTTTAGCACTTATTCCGCAAGCCGGTGATCATTTTAGCCGGAAAGAAAGGGGAGGGGTCTTATCTTCGTCTTTTTATCGTCTCTTCAGGGGAGAAGCTGAAACCCCATAATCGCTGTGACGAGGGAGACGAATATGGCGATAAAGGCGCAAAAGACGTGGATTTGCCGAATATCCTCCCTGCCCGGGGCGAGCCTGAGTTTTCGTCCGAGATAGGCGGTCCCCAAAAAGAGAGTGAGCGCGAGGGTGCCGAAGTAGCTGTGCGCCGAGGCGAATACAGGCTCGTCCAGTACGTAGCGCATCCCGATCGGGCCAACGAGATAGCCCCCCGCGATCAGGGCGGTGAACCACCGGCCCAGCCGCATGTGCCGGGACGCGAGCCGGGCGGTATCGGGGCCCGCCCCCCGTCGGCGGCTTTTTCTGATCCGCAGCCCCAGCGCCAATAAGAAGAGACCGAGGATCAGCGAAATTGTCTGGATGGCAGGATGGATAAACGCGCCTATCGTGCTCAAATCGGTTCCTCATCGGTTCGGGTGGGGGCGGCGGGCGGCCGCATTGTCGGGGCCTTGAGTGAAGTCTAGAATGTGCGTGTCCAATTTTCCAGAGCGGTGAATTTTTCATCCATTCCTATCGGAGGTCCGCTATGAATTTCGAAGATCTTTGTTCGTTTGTCCGCGGCAGCCGGGTGTTCGACATGGGAGTCGATCTGTTTCCGGGGATGCCTCATGTTCCCCTTCACGCCCCCTACGGCTTCACCCTGAACCGCGAGCACGGCGACTGGATGATCGAGGGCGGGGCCTGCTCCGCCGTCGAGGCTATTTTCTGCACGGGCCACACCGGGACGCATATTGACGCGCTGAGCCACTACTCGAAGGACATGAAGCTCCACGGCGGCATCGACGCGGCGAGCGTTCAGAGCAAGACCGAAGGAATGAAGGCCCACGGCATCGAGACGGTGGCGCCTTTCGTGCAGCGGGGGGTGCTGCTCGATGTGGCGGCCCACCTGAAAAAAGAGGTCCTCGAAGGCGGATTCGGCATCGGCCCCGCCGAGCTTGAGGCCGCCGCTGGAGCGCAGGGCGTGCGGATCCGCGAGGGCGATGTTGTCCTCATCCGCACGGGCCACTTCGGGTACTGGCCCGAGCGGGACTATTACTTCCAGAAAAGCGGCCAGCCGGGCCTCAATCTCGCGGGGGCGAAGTGGCTCTCCGAAAAGGGTATTCGGATGGTGGGCTCGGACACTTTCTGCGTCGAGGTGAGGCCCGATCCCGCGAGCCCGGTCCATGTTCACATGCTGGTGGAGAAGGGGATTCACCTGCTCGAGATCGCCAACCTTGAGGAACTAAGCCGGACGAGAACCTACGAGTTTCTCTTTGTCGCTCTTCCGCTGAAAATCCGGGGGGGAACGGGTTCGCCCGTCCGCCCGGTGGCGATCATTTGATCGGGATTTACTTGAAGGTGTCGGAGATGACCCGGTTCCTGCCCTCTTGCTTGGCGCGGTATAGGAGCTCGTCGGCGACGGGATAAACGTCCTCGAGCTTGGGGCGTTTTTCAGAGCCCACGGACAGGGCGCCCATGCTGACAGTCACGGCGCCCGCCTTGGGCATGGACGTGAAGTGGGTCTCCTCGACCTTTATCCGGATTCTCTCGCAGACATGGGTCATCTCCCCGGGCGGGGTGTGCGGAAGGACGACTCCGAACTCCTCGCCGCCGAACCGGAATACATGGTCCAGCGTACGCGTTTGCTCGCGGAGAACCTGCGCCAGTTCGCGGAGCACATCGTCCCCGGCCGGATGTCCGTAGGTGTCGTTGATATTCTTGAACTTGTCTATGTCGAGGATCACAAACCCCATCGTTTGGCCTGTACGGGCGGTCCGGGAGAGTTCGCGTGCCCCGGAGTCCTCGAATCCCCTTCTGTTCAACAGCCCCGTGAGCGGGTCGGTGTACTGGACGGCATGAAGCTGCTCGCGGCTGACGCGGTGGGCCAGGTAGATCGTTTCGAGATCCATGCGCGCATGGGACAGATCGAGCAGGTTTTTAAGATGCCGGCGGAACGCCTGGTCCGCCAGGCTCAGTGGGAGAACGGTCTGGGCCCAGGAGGGGCCAGCCTTGAGATAGTGCGAGGTTTCGTCCTTGACGAGGGCGACAACGGAGGAGAAACCCATCGTGGGGACCTCCATGAGCTTGCCGACGACCTTTTACGCTTCGTCGCCGCCCGAATTCTCCATATGGACCAAAAGCATGTGTGGCGGGTTGGAGGTGACCTCGTTGAGGGTGTCGAGGGTGACCTTCTCGTAGTTTTTGCTGATGGGCACGGTCATCAGGGAGGTGAGACGCGAGACCTGATCCTCGGAGAGATAGAAGGTCATCACGCGCGGTTCGTGAATGCCTCCGCCGAGAAAGGCATGGATCAGGTCCTCGCGCGGGAGCTCGGTGAGGGGAAGGAGGCGATGCCTCGAATAGGGCGAGAGGAGGTTGAGCAGAAATTCGCCCTTGTCGTCCTCCTCCTTTCCCAGTTTGGCGCTCTCCTGATCTGCCGTGGCGGAATCGGCCTCGGAGACGGGCCAGTCCTCCTCGGTGGTATCTGTTGTATTTACAGTGTCCGCCATTGGTGCCTCGCCGGTGTGTTATGAGATTCGGGCCGCCCCCCAGCCAGATTGCCACAGACCGGCCGGTCAATAAAGGATGGGAGTTAGAAAATCCCGCGTCAAATTAAGGAAAACCTCCGGAGCGTCCAGGTGGACGTGGTGATAGGTCCCCGGGACGGATTCGATCCGCACGTCCGCCCGGAACTCCCGAATCCACTCCAGGTCCGCCTCGGTGAGCCGGTCCGATTCCGCTCCCACCACCAGCATGGTGGGCGCCGCCACCTTTAGCCAGCCGGGGCGAAAGTCGGTTACGGGCCGGTTTTTATGGAAGGATTTATCGGCCTTGAGCGCCCAGGTGCCGTCCCGGAGCGGGCGTACACTGTGGCGGGCGATGTGGGCGAGGAGTTCGGGCGAGGCGTTGTCCCCGGCGGGGACGACACGGAATTTTTCAATGAACAGCTCCCGGGAAGGCCAGGGCCGACTCGGCCGGTCGGCCAATTTTCTCAGGGGGCCGATGATGCGCTCGCTGATTTCAAGGGGTACGTCTACCAGGACGTTGAAGCGGAGGCGCGGGTTGGCGGCCTCGTGGAGCTTGAGGGTGGTCCCGCCCCCGAATGAGTGCGCCACCACGCCGGGCGGCTCGCCGCTTTCCTCCTCGGCCCATTCGATCCAGGCGCCAAGGTCCTTATAAAACGCCTCGTAGCTGTAGTCCTCGGCCCATTCGCTCTCGCCGTGACCCCTCAGATCGACGGCGACCGGCCGCCCAAGGCCGGTGAGCTCGGGGGCGATGGGGTCCCACCAGCGCGCGTGGGCCACCGCTCCGTGGAGCATGAGAATAATCGGCTGGTCGGGCTCGCCGTGATCGAGGGCGTGAAGGCGCACCCCGCCGCGCTCGATGTAAATGTCTTTGGGCATATTCACAGCTTTCTCTTTCATTCCGGGATAATCCTGCCGTGGCGGCGCAAACGCTCCGCGGGAGATGAAACCATTTTTACAGGGTGAATTTCAAGGGGTGCGGCCTCCTCCCCGGGAGGAGGCCCATCGTCCGGGTGATGTCCCCCGATCGCCCCGGGCCTTTGGTTAGGCCGCCGGGCCGCTGGTCAGCCGTCGATCAGGTAGGCGGGCCCGCAGAGGGATGGCCGGGCGCCTCTCCTGCCTCGCCGCCCTCGCTCTCCTCCTCGGCTTTTTTCTCGGCCGCCGCCTTTTCGGCTTCCAGGTAGGGGCCGTAGTCGTCCACCGTCGTGATGGGCGCGAGATTGGGCCCCGTGCGGTAGGCGGCGCGCGAGATCAGGTGGCCGGACACCGGCGCCGTCAGGAACAAGAATACGAGCGCCAGCATGGACTGAGCCGCCACGTCCGGGGTGCCGAAAGCCAGGGCCGTCGCGATTAAAATTCCGCCCATGCCGAAGGTGGTGGCCTTTGTCGCACCGTGCATGCGGGTGTAGAGGTCGGGAAAGCGCACGAGGCTCACGCTGGCGACGAACATGAAAAACGCGCCAATCAGGATAGCGGCGGCGGCGACGAAATCACTCAACGATTTGCCCCCTTTCGAGAAACTTGGCGAGCACCGCCGTCGCGACGAAGCTGAGAATCGTCAGGGCGACCACGGCGATGATGATTAATTTTTCTCCGGTCTGGATCGCGAACAGGGCGAGTATCCCGGTGAGGTTGGTGGCGATATTGTCGGCGGCGATGATCCGGTCCGGGGTGGTTGGGCCTTTCGCCAGCCGGTAAAAACTCAGCGCGGTCGAGGCGATGAGTATCACCAGCGCGATCTGGACGGCTCCCTGTATCATTCGAAGGCCCCCTTTACGGGCTCCTCGAGGCCCCGCCGGATGGTGTCCCGTACCTGATCGGGATGCTCGATGTCGAGTGTGTGAATGAAAATGGTGGTCTGGTCCTCGGAGATGTCCACACTAAGAGTCCCCGGCGTCAGGGTGATTGAGTTGGCGAGGAGAGTGATCCCCAGCGGGGTCTTGCACTCGGTCTTGAAGGCGATGATGCCGGGGCGGATGTTGATGCGCGGGGAGAGGACGATCTTGAGGACCTGAATATTCGCCACAATCAACTCGCGCGTGAAATTGACGAGGAAGTGAACGACATCCCCCACCCGGCGGAAGGAGCGCTCCTGTTGATAGGTTCGCCGGAGGAAATAAATCAGAATCATCGCCAGAATCAGCCCGACGAAAAAATTACCCGGCGAACCGTCGCCCTTGAGCAGGAGCCAGATGACAGAAATGCTCAAGGCGAGGGTGGCAAGCGGCATGGAATTATTCCTCCTCGTGTCCGTCTAGAGCGCGTTTCGCATGGCGTTGATGTAGAGCTCGGGCCGGGTGATCTGGTAGGCGACCAGCTGAGACCACTCGTAGAGCCAGGCGACGCCGAAGCCGAATATCACCGCGAATGAGGCCAGGAAGGTGACCGAGGAGTACATGATCGCCGGCGCTTCGCGGGCCTCGTTCCCGCCCGTTCCCCAGGCCATTCGCTGATAGGTGGTGAAGTTGTAATAAAGCGAGATGACGCCCATCAGAAGCGCCAGCCCGGTCGCCAGATAGGCCCCCTGGGTGAAGCCCGCCTGGAGCAAGAAGAGTTTCGCGAAAAAACCGCTCAGCGGCGGAATCCCGGCCAGTGAGAGGAAACCCACCAGCATGAGCGCGCTCGCGTAGGGCGCCTTCGCCATCATCCCGCCCATCTCGTCGAGATCGACGGTGCCCGTCAACATCTGGTTCAGTCCCGCTCCCAGGAGCATCGAGCTTTTGAGGAAGGCGTGGCTGACGATGTAGAAAATCGCGGCCGTCATCCCCAGGGGCGAGAGGAGCGAGATGCCGAAGGCGATGTAGCCGAGCTGATTGATCGTCGAGTAGGCGAGAATCCGCTTGAGGCTCCGTTGCGGCAGCGTCCCCAGCGCGCCCCAGACGATCGTCACCAGCGCGATGCCCATCAGGACTGTCTGAAGCTTCTCGAAGGGTCCGATGAAAATCAGCGTCGCGCACCGGATGATGCTGTAAATGCCCACCTTGACGAGAACGCCGGCGAGGACCGCGCCGATGTGCGTGGGCGAAATCGAGTGAGCCGAGGGCAGCCACAAGTGCATCGGAAACAGCGCCGCCTTCATCGAGAAGACGAATAAAAAGATGAATGCCGTTATCACCATGAGTGGTTGAGGACCAATCTCCCGGATTTTCACCGAGAGATCGGCCATGTTGACGGTGCCTACCTGTGAATAGAGAAACGATATGCCCACGAGAAAAAGCGCCGAGGCGAGGATATTGAGGAAAGTATATTTGAGGGCCACCTCGAGCTGGTCGAGGTTGTAGTAGAAGGCGAGGAGCGCGTAGGTCGAGATGAGCATGACCTCGAAAAAAACAAAAAGGTTGAAAAGGTCGCCCGTCATGAACGCACCCTGGATGCCCATGAGTTGGAAGTGAATGAGCGGGTGGAACACCTCGCGGCGCTGATTCTTGGACAAATATCCCTGGGCGAACACGGCGCAGGCGGCCACGATGGCCGCCGCGAGGACGACCATTGTCCCCGTCAGGCGGTCCGCGGCGAGAATGATTCCGAAGGGGAAGGGCCACATGCCCATCCTGTGAATGAAAATTTCGCCTCCGGCCGTGGCGGTGAGGAGCAAGAGCGCGAACGCGAGGTTGACCGCCAGCGAGACGATGCTGAGGCGCTCCTGGAGTTTCTGATGGTTGCGGACCAGCAACAGGGCGATTGCTGTGCTCAGCGGGAGCAGCACCGGGACCGGAAGGAGCATACTCATCCCTTGAGCCTCCGCATTTCATCGATGTCGTCGGTCCCGAAACTGCGGTAGGCGATCAGGGCAATCACGAGAAGAAAGGCCGTCACCGCGAAGCTGATCACGATGGCGGTCAGGACCATCGCCTGCGGCAGGGGGTCCACATAGGTGGTGGGGTCCGGGGC
>JAPYQX010000459.1 GCA_029937135.1 Nitrospinota bacterium | reverse complement strand
AGGAAATACCCCAGGGACATTTCGTGTACTTCCCCCAAACCTGTATTCACGGCCAGGAGAACCCGAGCCAGACCGAGGTCGCCGAGTTGATCTTCACCTACGGCGCCATGCCCAATAAGGAAGCGGCGGGAACCACTTTTGTTGACGATCCGCGCGATCCGCTCAAGGATTGAGGCGGGCGGCCCCGGCTTTTTGCCCCAGGAGGATGAATGATTATTTCGGCCCACCGGTTTTTCTTAATTTCGGCTCTTCTTGTGTTCATGGCGCTCATCGCCGCTGTTCCAGTCCAGGGCGCTCCCCGCACCAGGGTGTCGGGGTCCGACGGCGCTGTGCTCGTCCATGTTCCCGCGGGGGAATTTCTCATGGGCAGCAAAAAAGGCGATGCCGACGAGCGCCCGCCCCGGCGGATATCCGTGTCCTCTTTCTGGATTGATCGGACCGAGTTGCCCGCGAGCCGTTTCGCCCTCTTTGTGGCGAAGACGGGCTATAAAACGACGGCCGAGAAGAAGGGCTGGACCTGGGTATGGGACGTAAAGCTCAAAAAAGGAAAAGGATGGTGGCGCAAGGTCCGGGGAGCGAACTGGATCCGCCCCGAGGGGAAGGGCACGGATTGGCGCGATATGAAAGAGCAGGCCGCCTCTCATGTGAGCTGGACGGACGCCGAGGCGTATTGCGCCTGGGCGGGCCGGCGGCTTCCGACCGAGGCGGAGTGGGAGTACGCGGCGCGGGGGAGTGACGGAAGAAACTATCCCTGGGGTAATCAGCGGGACGCCGGCCGGGCCAACCTCAAGGGGGGGAAAGACGGCTTCCCGGGCGTCTCTCCGGTGGGCGCGTTTAAAAGCGGAGCCGGCCCTTTCGGCACCCTCGGCATGTCGGGCAACGTATGGGAGTGGGTGTCGGATCGATACGGCGTGCGCGCCTATCGAAAAATGAAGAAAATAAATCCCACCGGCCCCGCCAAGGGGAAAACGCGCGTCGTCCGGGGGGCTTCCTGGGGCAGTCCTATCGCCTGGGCGACCACCCACAACCGATACAGCCGAAAACCCGACTACCGGAACAATAAGATTGGTTTCCGCTGCGCGACGGGCGAGGGAGCCTAGCGGCCTACTTTTCAGCCGCGGAACCGGCCTTCGGCCCCGGCGGAGCTTTTTCAACCGGAGGAGCCACCCGCTTCGGAGGCGTCACCTGCTCAGGCGAAGCTTTTCCCGCCGATGAGGTATTCTTTTCCCGCGGAGTATTTTCAACCGGCGGAACCACCCGCTCCGGAGGCGTCACCTGCTCGGGCGGAGTAACCCTCTCCGGCGGAGCAGGCACGACAAGGACGCCGTGCGCCCCGTTTCCGACCCGGATTCTCTTGACTACCTTGTGTTGCCTCGCATCCATCACAATCAACTCGCGCGAGTCGCGGTTCGTCACATAGGCAAAATCCCCGTCCGGGGTGAACGCCACGAGATCGGGGCGGACCCCCTGCTTCACGAAGGCCACCTCCTGGTGGTCCGGAACCGAAAAGACCGAGACGGCATTGATGTGGGGCAGGGTGACGTAGAGAAACTTCCCGTCTGGCGTCAGACGCGCGTCGTGGGGCTCGTCCCGGAGCGCTATCGTCCCGATGAGGCGGTTTCCGGCGGTATCCACCACCCCGAACGAGCGCCTCTCGCCGTTCATGACGTAGAGCCGCTTTCCGTCCCGGCTGATGTCGATCCCCTCGATATAGTGGCCCGCATCGATGGTGGCCACTGGCTTTCGCGTCCGCAGATCGACGACCGTAACGTCCTCGCTCAGCTCGTTGGCAATATAGGCCAGTTTTCCGTCGGGAGAGACCTTGATGTTCACCGGGTTGCTGCCCCCGTGCCGGATGAGGCCGGTGATTTTCCCCGCCTTCAGATCGACGATTGAAACATTGTCCGAGTAGGTGTTGACGAAGTAAGCGAGCTTTCCATCGGGCGCGAAGGCTATGT
>JAPYQX010000081.1 GCA_029937135.1 Nitrospinota bacterium | reverse complement strand
TAAACGCATGGGCCGGGTAGCGCTTGCCGCGGCGCTCGGCGATTCGATCCGCCAGGGATTTTCCGCTTTCTGGATTCATGTCTTTTCCTCATGGTGATGAAATGAAATGGTGCTGATTTCAAACGGTGGCAATCAAGAAAATACCGGCGGCGGAGGGAAGAACCCGGACCGCCCGGGGGGGGGCGTTAGATCGGGGCCGGGTTTTCCTTACTGACCACCTCGGCGAACTGCATATCGACGCCCTCTCCGTAGGGGATGCCCGAGCGAATCAACCCGCCGGAAATGCACGCCTCGCGGAGCCGGTCGTAGCCCTCCGGCTCCATGACGGGCGAATCGTTCCAGATGCCGAGCGAGAGGTAACGATCAAGAGAGGCGGTGAGTATCTCCCGGGGCAGATCGGGGAAATACGAGGCGATGCACTCAGCGAAGGCCCCGGCGTCATGTGATGCGATCCATTTCTGGGTGCGGTGCATCGCCCGCGTCATCGCCAAAAGGGCGTCAGGCTCGCGCGAGATGAAATCACGCGTCGTATTAAACGCCGTATAGGTGGTCAGACCGCGATCGGCAGCCGCGTACCAGATTTCAAGTTCGGGGTCCCCGGTCAACTCCTCAACCAGAGGCTCGAACACCTGAACCGCGTCGATCTCCCCTGCCCGAAGCGCCGCCGCGTTCTCGGCCATGGTCCGCCCGGCGATCCGATCAAGCGCTCCGGGGTCGGCGCCCGCCCGGCGGAGGTCGTTCTGGAGACATATCCAGGGCGTGGGCACCTCGCTGACGGTGGCCACCCGACTGCCCATCAACCCTGAAACGCTCTCGCCAGGCGCGGGGCCTCGCCCGACGATGAAAAAGGGATCCCGCCTCACGACCTCGCAAAAAGAGATCAGTCCACAGGCGGGATCGGCGTCTCCCGCGACAAGCACCCGCATGGGGCCGCCCCAGGCGACATCCCCACCGCCCGCGAGCAGGGCCCGCGCCGTATCGGAGGGTGCGGGCGAGGTTTTGTGCTCGACCTCGACGCCCTCGTCTCCGTAGGCGCCCAGGGCGAAAGCGGCGTAGAAGGGGGCGTAAAATACGGCCCTGAAATTCTCGATGAGGGTGATCGGCACCTGAAATCTCCGATGATGGTTGATGGCTCTTCAATTACGGCTGATGGCTCAAAATAATAGGGCGGGCCACGAACCGCAAGCCGCTGGCTGCAAACCCCACTGGGGCTAGCCACCCAGCTCCCTGGTTGAGCTACTCCTGACCTGGCCGATTCCCGGCTCGGCCAAATTTTGGCTTGCCAATGCGGGGTCTTGACATCCCGCCTTCCTCTCCAGGAAGGTGTCGTTGTACGCCCCGAAGCGAGGGACAAGAAAATGAACGCGCGGGAGAAATACCGCCTGATCACTCGGCACGACTTCGACGGCCTCGTCAGCGCCATCTTGCTCAAAGAGCTCGGCATGGATCGGGGAGATCGAATTTGTCCACCCCAAGGACATGCAGGACGGCAAAATCGCCGTCACCGCCCGGGACATCACCACCAACCTTCCCTACGCCGACGGCGTTCATCTCGCCTTCGACCACCACCTGAGCGAGGCCCACCGCCTGGAGCCCGGGAAAAACTTCATCCTCGACCCCGGCGCGCCCTCGGCCTCTCAGGTGGTTTTTGAGCATTTCGGCGGGGCCGGGGACTTTCCGGCTACACCGCCGGGATGATGACGGCCGTCAACAAGGCGGACTCGGGCCAGTTCACCCGGGAGGAGATACTCCACCCGAGGGGCTGGAATCTTCTCAACTTTATTCTCGACCCGCGCACCGGACTCGGCCGGTTCAGGAATTTCGCGAAATCCGGCCAGGCAATGGCCCTGGCACTGACCAATCACTGCCGGAATCATCCCATCGAGTGGGTCATGAAGCTGCTCGACATCACCGAGCGCTCGAACCGCTATTTCGTCCTCGAGGAGGCTTTCAGGAATCAAATCCGCAAATGCGCCGCTTTACGGGGAAATATCCTCGTGGTGGACCTCCAGGAGGAGGAGCTGATCATGGCCGGAAACCGCTTTATTCCCTACACCTTGTTTCCGGAGGCGAATATCTCGATTCACGTCATGTGGGGCAAGGACAGGCAAAACACTGTTTTCGCGGTCGGTAAATCAATTTCCAACCGGACCTCCCGCTACAATATCGGAGTGGGGATGCTCGGGTTTGGAGGCGGTGGCCACGAGGCGGCCGGAACCTGCCAGATTTCAAACGACCGGGCCGGCGAGGTCCTGGAGGAGATAATCCGGGATATTGGCGCTGGCGAGTGACATCGTGCCCCGCGCGATGTCCGTGCCCGAACTAATTTTTTATTTCATTTATTATCAATGACTTGCAATGTATTTTGGACAAAAAAAGAGTGGGGTTTGGCACCCCACTCAGTGGCCCGGCAGGAGTTAGGAGGGAAATGGGAAGTTCCTCGGGGAAAGTTCTTATGGCGAGGTCCTTGGTAGGGTTCGGCCACTGGTTGGGACTTTACCAATCCCCCGCAAGGCAAATGTCAGGGTTGTGTCATCTTCTTGTTATAAGTTGGTTATATATACGGTTTTTTCACCCTGCCGGCGGCCGGAAGCCGTATTTTGTGGCGCACCTCTCAAAACCGCTTATTTTATATTGAATTTTCCTGAAAATATTATAGAATAGCCCCCATAACAACCTTCGCCCCAATATCCGCCCGATAATAATGGCTTTCACGTTGCGTTTCTGCGCCCGAAATGAGATTCAAAATGACGAACTACAGAAGAGAGTTGTTCCGCGAGGTGATGAGTTCCTCCACCAATACCGGGAAAAAACCAGAACTCAAGGATTGGTCCCGGCTAATGAAGGAAAGAGAGCGGCGAATTTTCGATTTAATGCGCAAGGAAGCCTCCCAGCGCCTCATGGGCGGTACCTCCCCGCCTACCCATGAAGATCGGTTGAACGAAACCATCAGAAAAGGGATGTGGGTGCCGTCCGCACCATCCAACAGCTAGTTTCAAAATAAATTATTTTCGGGAAGGGCTGAATCTCCCGGATTTTGGGTTCCAGGAAGCGCCCTCCTTCGGTTAGCCGCCGGAGGGGGGCGTTTTTTTCAGCTCCTCGTCCGCGAGCCGGAGCTTGTTGGAGAGTTGTAGCGCGATGTGGGAGACGATCTTGAATCCGAGGGTGGGCATTTTGATCGCCAGAACGTCGCGGGCGACGGAAAAAACCTGGAACTTCTCGCCCGCCCGGGCGGTGGCGTTGCGCGGAACCTGCTCGAGGATTCCCATCTCGCCGAAAATCTGACCCGACTTCAGGCGGGAGAATTCCTTTCCCCCCGCCTCGATGACGATCTCTCCCGAAAGAATGAGGAAGAACTCATTGGCGTCGTCTCCCTCGTTGAATATCGTTTCATCCGCCTCGAAAGTTTGGCGGTTGCAAATGCGGAGGAACTGATAGATCTCGTCGTCGCCCATATCCTCAAAAAAAGCTGTAGTTTCGCTGCAAATCAGCGATGTAGTGCGGGTTCTCTTTGATAGGCGCGTTGCCGCCTTCGCTCGAATCGGGCATTCGCGATCTCCTCTCGCACTTGATACGGACAAAACCCCGTGTCCGGAACGACGATGAAAAACGGAACGGATGGCCCCGGATTTTCACCGGCGAATTCGGGTAGCCGCGAGATTCCCCCACGATTAAAACATTTCATCACCAATAAACCCCGGGGACCATATCGTAAAATCGGTTGCCGCGATTTTAGAGCCGCCCTGATCGGCGGCGCCCGGCCACCGGGGAGCATTGGTTATTACGTCTTGATTGGATATGCCCAGGCCGATTCCCTTATATACCGGCGCATTCCGAAATTATCTCCCGCTCCGCCTGGCAAGGTCCGGCACGATCAGGCAGGGGTCTCCAGAGTGTTCGCCGCCTCGAGCAAGGTGGCCGAGTCGGTGCCGTCGCCGTGCAGGAACGTCAAAATATCGCGGATGATCTTCTCGCTCGGGCTGTCCCGCATAATCCCCATCCCGCCGAGAACGTCCAGCGCCAGCTCAATCGTCTTGAGACCCACCTTGTCGCTGAACACCTTTCCCGACCGGGTAAAGCGCGAGTTGTAGCTATCGTCGTTCTCCACCCCCCAGCAGATGCGCCACATGAACTGCTCGGCCACCTCGATGTTCATGATCATCTCGGCGAGCATGTGCCGCACCGTAAGGTGCTCGATAATGGGCTTGCCGCCCTGAACGCGCTCCTTGGCGTGGTCATAACAAATTTCATAAAGGCTGCGGGCGAGGCCCGTGTTGCAGGCCGCCAGCTCGGCGCTCCCCCGGAAGGCATGGGCGCGGACGGCGGAGGCCCCGTTCACCTCGCCGAGAATGTTGTCCTTGTGAACGCGGACATTGTCATAGTAACTCTCGCGGTTCGGGTAGAGGCGATAGCCCATCTTGTTGTGTGTGCGGCCGAAGGTGATGCCCTCCTCCGAGCCGTCCAGAAGAAACGCTGTCATGCCCTTGTTGACCGGGACACTCGCGTCCGTCCGGGCGTAGAGAACGATCAGCCGCGACTCGCCCATTAGCGAGGTATACCGCTTCGCCCCGTTGATGACGAAATGATCCCCGTCCTTCACCGCCATCGTGCGCATCCCCAGCTTGGGGTCGCCACCGTGCAGGCGGTTTTCGGTGCTGTGGTCGGGTTCGGTCGAGGCCATGGAGCAAACGGCGTCATCGTCGGCCGCGAAATTGCCGAGCCAATGGTCTTTCTGGGCCTTGGTCCCGGCCTTGCTGACGATGGTGGTGGCCTTCCAGCACTGGCTCAGGCACTTGATCGTGCCGATCTCGATTTGGGCCCCTTCCCAGAGGGCGAGGGTTTTCGTGAAAAGGTCCGCGTCCATCCCGCCATATTCCTCGGGAATCGCAAGGGTGCGGAGGCCCAGCTTCGAGGCCTTGTTGATCAACTCCCTAGGATAACAATCCTCCGGATCCGGCCGGGCATCAATCTCCACGGCGACGGGAGCCACCTCGCGCTCCATGAAATCCCGCGTGAGTTTCGCGATCGCCAGCTGATCCTCGGTAAACGGATATTGCATGCCGCCCCCTCTCTTCTATGGATAAATAAAATATGTATAAATGAAAAAACTTCCGGCCCTAAGTCAGCTTTTCCGCGGCCATCAGGGTGTTGACCGCGCCGGCCGCCAGATGGGTAAGCACGCTCGCGTCGCGCATGAGCTTCTCGACGGGGGCATCCTTCATGACGCCCATTCCCCCGAAGATTTCAACCGCGTCCCGCGTGACACTCTGGGCCACCTCGGTGGCGAATACCTTCATGAGCTGCTTCGAGGCCGAGGTGTCTTCGATATCCCCTTCCAGGCAGTCCTCCACCACCTTGAAGTAGTAGCTCCGGCCCGCCTCGAGGCGCATATACATATCGGCCAGCTTGAGCTTCACCGCCTGGTGCTCGAAGATGATCTTGCCCCCCTGGAACCGGTTCCGGGCGTGCTCGATGGCGTGTTCGTAGGCCGCCTGCGCGATTCCAAGCAGGTTCCCGGAAAGTTCGATATCGTTGAACCCCGAGCCCCCCTCCGGCCGGGAACTCCTTCCCTTGTTCACGTCCAACAGGCGGTTGGCGTCGGGGACGCGGCAGTTCTCGAAGATGAGTTCCGCGTTCTGGTAAAAACGCCAGCCAATCTTGTTGTGCCTGCGTCCGATGGTGAAGCCCGGCGTGTCCTTGGGCACCATGAACAGAGTGGTTCCATCTTGGATGGAAGCGTTGGGGTCGGTGCGGGTGGACATAAAGTAGAGGCTGGCCACCCCGCCGTTGGCGATGAAATGTTTCATGCCGTTCAGTATCCAGTCGCCCCCGTCCCGGACGGCCGACATCTTGTAGCCCGCCTTGGGGTAATCGGGGGGAGGATAGCGATTGTCAAAACCCGCGTCGGGCTCGGTGTTTCCCGAGGCGAACAGATAATCGTCGTTCTCCATGAATTGGGGCAAAAAGCGCTCGCGCTGTTCGTCGTTGGCGATCTCGGTGAGAAAATGGGTGAACTTCCAGTTCTGACTGAAGGTCTTGCAGATGGCGCCGTCCCCGCGGGCAAGCTCCAGGATAACCAGGGCCTGGCCCATCATGTCCACGCCCGGTCCGCCGAATTTCTCCGGTACGGCAAGGGTGCGGAGCCCCAGGGCGGAGCCCTTCTTGATGATTTCCCAGTCGAACGTCTCCTCCGGGTCGGGTATCAGGTCGCGCTCGGCCGAGATGGGCCGGATTTCCTTCTCGGCGAAATCGCGCGCCATCTGCTGAAGTGCTCTGTTTTCTTCGGATAATTGCATGACAATTCCCCCTTTTCCGCCCGGCCGTGCCGCGCCCGGCGAATTTTTGAAAAAAAAACTATTCAGGCAAAATCGCTTTTCCAGAGTGCTTTCAGGCGGGCAAGAGCCTCATCCGTAAGCCCGGCGGCGCCGGAACAGGCCGCGGTCTCGTCCACCTCCCGGACACTGGCGCAACCGGCGAGAACCGTCGAAAACTCGGGCCGCATCAGAGCGAACCGGAACGCCGTCTGGTTAATCGGGCCGCCCCCCTCCCCGGCCAGCCAATCCAGCTTCCGGGCCCTTTCGATATCGCGAAAATATCCGGAACCAGGAGAAAGAGCGCGGGGCTCCTTCTCCCCTTTCCGGGGAGATGGTGTCAGCGCACCCCGGGCGAGCACCCGGATCCCGAACATGCCCATCCCCCGTTCCGCCGCCTTGTTGAGCAGTTGCCCAAAATCCTGCACCTGAAAATCCTCGGGGGTGGAAAACGCCGCTGTGGCATTGAGCAGGTTGTAGTAGACCTGGACGGTGTGAAACCTTCCGCTTTCGACGAGCTCGTGGAGCGAGTCCGATTGACCCAGCCCGGTGAATCCGAAAAAGCGGACCCTGCCCCGGTTCTTTAACTCCTCGAACCCCTCCACGACGCCCCCCGGTCCGATGACTTCGCTGGGACTCAGCGAGAAGTGAGGCCAATCCGAACCCGCCGGTGCGATATGGTCGTGAAGCTGGATAATGTCCACCGAATCCCGCCGCAGGCGATCAAGGCTCCGCTCCACGGAGTCGATGGTGGCCGCCTTGAGGTCCGCCGGCCGCTCGGGGCCGATCCGCACCTTGGTCGAAAGCGTGATCTCGGGGCCGAGTTCCTCGAGCGCCCTGCCCAGGTTGGCCTCGGACTTCCCCTCGCCGTAGGAGTAGGCGGTGTCGAAATGCGTTAATCCCAGCTCCAGCGCCCGGCGGATGACCTCAAGATGCTCATCCGGCCGATCATTGTCCGTCATCAGCCCGCCGACCGCTCCGCAGCCGAAAGCGATTTCCGAAACCCTGAGACCCGTGTTTCCCAACGTCCGGTAAAGCATCAAAAAACCTCAATCAAAAAAGAATGTTTCCAGTATTCCAAATTACGCCCGGCGTCTTTTCTCAAACCCCGGCATATCTTCTAAACCATCGTCGAGCCGCCGTTGATGTCGAGGGTGACCCCGGTGATATAGCCCGCCTCGCGGCTGCACAAAAAAATAATGGGCCAGGCGATCTCCTCGGGCTCGCACATCCGCCCGAGCGGGGTGATTCGCCTGATATTTTCGGTCTGGGCCTCGGTCCGCATGGCCATTGTCCGGGGGGTGTTCACGCTCGCGGGCGCCACCGCGTTCACCGTGATGCCGTGGGGGCCGAGCTCGCGCGCCGCCTGCCGTGTCAGCCCGAGGACCCCGGTTTTCGCCGCGGTGTAGTGGGGCGAATGGTTGCTCGACCGGGCCGCCGCGCTCGAAAGCGTGACAAAGCGGCCATAGCCCCCCTCGATCATCAACGGCGCCGCCGCCTTGAGCAGGTGAAACATCGACTTGAGATTATTGTCCACCACGCCGTCCCAGTCCTCGACGGGCATGTCGATGAGACTGATGTAGCGCGGAAAGCCCCCGGCGCTGTGAACGAGGATATCGAGGCGTCCGGTACGGCCGTGGACACCCTCGACGGCATCCCGGGTGGCCTCGTAGTCCGTGAGATCGACAATCGAGGCGGCCGCGTCTCCGCCCCCGGCCCGCACCTCACCGGCCACCCGCTCCGCGCCCTTGGCGTCGAAATCCATCACCGTGACCGAAGCGCCCCGCCGGGCGAAAAGATGGGCACACGACTCGCCGATCCCCGTCGCGCCCCCCGTGACAATGACGCTCTGCCCCTCGAAACCAATCGCGGAATCGCTCACCGCTTCTCCTTTTAACAGCCCAAGTTTCTAATCGATCCGCTTCTCGAGGCCCGCCATCCCGCGGAGCACCTCGTAGAAGGCGACCGAGTCCTTCTCCCCGTACCCCTCGTTATAGGCGGCCTGCGCCACCTGGGACCACAGGCTCGTCAACAACATCGGTGTGCCGAAGCGCTGGCCCTGCTCGAGCATGAGGCGCGAATCCTTGAGCGAAATGCGCACCAGCCCCTGGGGCGAATAGTCGGCGTTGATCATCTTGGGGCCCTTGTCGATCATCGTCTTCGAGCTGCAAGCGCCGTCCTTGAGAACCGTGAGAAGCGTTTCCATATCCATCCCGGCCTTCGTTCCGAGCACGAGCCCCTCTCCCAGCGCAAGGCGATTGGCGGCGAGAATCAAATTGATAATCAACTTGCAGACCGCGCCCGAGCCGACGGGACCCATGTGGTAGGCCGCGCGGCTCATGGCCTCGAAATAGGGGCGGCAGGCGTCAAAATCCTCTTTCGCGCCCCCGGCGATGAAGATGAGATCCTTTTCCCAGGCCATGGTGCTTGTCCCGCTCACGGCGGCGTCGAGAAACCGAATCCCCCGCTCGGCGAGTTCGACTCCGATCCGCTCGGAATCCTCGGGCCGCGAGGTCGATGCGTCACAGAGAATGAATCCCTCCTCGGCGGTTTCGACGATGCCGCCCTTTCCGAACACCACATCGCGCACGATGTCGCTCGTGGGAAGCGAGGTGATCATCCAGCGCGAGCCCTTGGCAGCCGCCGCCGGTGAATCCACGGGGATGCCGCCGCGCTCGGCGAACTCGTCCACGCGCTTTCCGTCCACATCAAATCCCTGGACCTCGAAACCCGCTTCTATGAGATGCGACGAAAGGGCCGACCCCATCAGACCAATTCCAGCCATCCCCACTCGCTCCGCCATCGCTCTTCCTCCTCGATATGATCTAGAATAAATAAATTCCGGTTACGGAAATTCGCCTCATAACAATCATTTACCTTGCCGCCGAACGAACAGCCACCGGGCCCCGACGGCGGAATCCTCCGAAAGGAAAACGCCATGCCCATACGCGAAGGCATCCACCACGTTCACCTCATCAGCGAAAACCCGGACGCCACCGCCGATTGGTACGTCCGCGCCCTGGGCGCCGAAATCACCGCCGCTGTCGAGCGGCGCGGCGCCCGGAACGTCTCGATGCGCCTGGGCGGGGCCAGCCTTTATGTCCGCGGCATCCGGGAGAGCGATGAGATCGCCGCGCCCGAAAAGAGCAGGCCCCTCGGCATCCACCACATCGGGTTCATCGTCGATGATCTCGACGCGATGCTCGAACGCATCGAGGCCGAGGGCGGCGAACTCGCCCAACCCGTTTTCACGGGCGACACCGGCAATCGGGTGGCGTTCGTCCTGGGCCCCGACAGCGCCATGATCGAGTTGATCGAACCTCCAAAGGAATAGGGCCCAAGCGCACAGCCGCCGCCGAATTCCAGGATGGCGAGCCGCCCTCGGGCTCGGCCCGCAGGGCCGCTGGAATGCCCGTTAAATTCGATTTCGATGGGATCAGATTACACTGGGAGGCAAATCACCGGCAAGCCTGAAACCCTCCGGCGGGCGGCCGCTTCGCGGGCTAGGCTTCCGGCTTGGATTCGGGCTTGGCTTCGGGCTCAGTTTTTTTTCGGAATCTTGAAGTGCTCGTTCGCCTCGCGAAGCCTCGCCGACATCTGGTGCGCGACCCCGAGCAAAACCTTGTAGGCCAGGAACGGGAGCTTGGTGCTCAGCGCATTCACGGGAATGTAAAACAGGACCGAGTGCGAGGCCGCCGAGGCGGTGGCCGTCCTGGGTATTTCCTCAAGGAGCGCCATCTCGCCGAACACCTCGCCCGCCTCGAGACGCGCCACTTCGTTAGTCTTGATGGAGATGATGATTTCGCCCGACACCAGAAGATAGAAATGGTCGGCGCTGTCTCCCTCACTGAATATATTCTGCCCTTCCTCGTAGGTCTCCTGCTTGCACATCTTGAGGAAGTCGCTGATCTCC